>JBBIJS010000016.1:14238-22672 GCA_037445855.1 Chloroflexota bacterium
ACTGAACACTGAATACTGGTTATCGTTTACTGAATTTCTCCGCAATTCGTTCTATGAACCGCTTCTCGTCCACGATCATTCGCGCGTGCGTCCCCTCGCCGATCTTCTCTTTATCGTCCCACGCTTCGATCTGGAACGACACGCGCCGCCCATCGACCGCGGTCACTGCCGAACGCGCGCGCACGCGCATTCCGACCGGCGTCGCGGCAAGGTGCTTGATGTTCACCTCGACGCCGACGGAGGTTTGCCCCGCGTCCAGATATTTCTGAATCGCGGCGACGCTCGCGTTCTCCATCAGCGCGATCATCGCCGGCGTGGCGAACGCGGGGACCAAGCCGCTGCCGTGTGACGCAGCAGTGAGGTTGTCCGTGACAAGTTCGCTGGTCTCGCCGACCAACCCTGGTTTCAGTTCTGTCATAGCATATCCTTCGTAGGGGCGACCCTGCGTGGTCGCCCAGGGCAGCCACATAGGGCTGCCCCTACCCGGTACGCAAAGCGGCTAGGCGACTTGCGCCGCCCAGCCGCTGACTGTTGCTGTCGATTACACCGCGCACATCGGCAGCGCGTACGGTCTACGCCGGCGCGGGCGCCGGCACGCTGGGCAGCTTGGGCAGCTCTCCAAACATCGCCTCAAAGTCCGGTCCCTCGATCGTCTCTTCGTGGACAAGCCGATTCGAGATCGCGTCGAGCTTGTCGCGGTACGTCGTCAGGATTTCTTTCGCTTTGGCGTACGCGCTGCCGATAATCCGCTTGACCTCGTTATCGATCTGCTCCGCGACCTCTTCGCTATAGTTGCGCTGCTCGGAAATCTCGCGACCGAGGAACACCAGCTCTTCGCGGTTGCCGAACGTGCGCGGACCCAGCGTGTCGCTCATGCCGTAGCGCGTCACCATCGCGCGCGCCAGATCGGTCGCACGCTCCAGGTCGTTCGACGCGCCGGTCGTGATGTCGTTGAAGACGAGTTCCTCGGAGGCGCGCCCGCCGAGCACGCCGGCAAGATCGTCCATGAATTTCGATTTGCGCTGCAGGTAGCGATCGTCTTCCGGCAGGTGCATCGTGTACCCGAGCGCCATGCCGCGCGAGATGATCGAGACCTTGTAGACCGGGTCGCAGTTCGGCAGCATCCGCATCACGAGCGCGTGCCCGGCTTCGTGGTAGGCGATGATGCGCTTTTCTTCCTCGTTGATCAAGCGGCTCTTGCGTTCCGGTCCCGCAATTACCTTCTCGATCGATTCCTGCAACTCCGGCATACCGATAGTTTTCTTGTTGCGCCGCGCCGCGAGAATTGCGGCTTCGTTCACCAGATTCTCAATGTCCGCGCCGGAAAAGCCGGGCGTCTGCTTGGCGACCGCGCCGTAATCGACATCTTCCGCGATCGGCTTGCCCTTGACGTGCACTTGCAAGATTTGCTTGCGCCCGTTCATATCCGGGCGGTCCAGAATCACGCGCCGGTCGAAGCGCCCCGGGCGCATCAGCGCGGGATCGAGAATGTCCGGGCGGTTGGTCGCCGCGACGATGATGACGTTGGTGTCGGTATCGAACCCGTCCATCTCGACCAGGATTTGGTTCAGCGTCTGCTCGCGCTCGTCGTGCGAGCCGCCCAACCCCGCGCCGCGGTGGCGACCGACCGCGTCGATCTCGTCGACGAAGACGATGCAGGGCGAGTTGCGCTTGGCGTTATCGAACAGATCGCGCACGCGCGACGCGCCCACGCCGACGAACATTTCGACGAACTCCGAGCCGCTGATCGAAAAGAACGGCACGTTCGCCTCGCCGGCGACCGCGCGCGCCATCAGCGTCTTGCCGGTGCCGGGCGGTCCGACGAGCAAAACGCCTTTCGGAATCCGCGCGCCGAGCGAGGTGAACTTGTCCGGCTCTTTCAGGAACTCGACCACTTCTTGCAATTCCTGCTTCGCCTCGTCCACGCCGGCGACATCCGCGAAGGTCACGGTCGGCTTGTCGGCGGAAAACATGCGCGCGCGCGATTTGCCGAACGACATCGCTTGATTATTCCCGCTCTGCGCCTGGCGCATCAGGAAAAAGAAGATCAAGCCGATGAAGATCAGCGGCAGGAAGGTGCCGAGGAGCGTGAGAATGTTGTCCCACTGCGGCGGTTGTTCGTAGACAATGTCGACCCCGGCGATCTTGTCGGCGGTGACGCCCAAATTCTTGAGCGTTTCTTCCACGCTCGCCGTAGCGGATTTGGTCGTCATCTCGGTCGTGGCATTGTCTTTGTAGGTGATGGTCAGGTTCGCCGCGCTGGCGGAAATTTTCTTTACCGTCCCGGCTTGAACGCTGGCAGCCAACTTGCTGATCGGGATAATGTTCGGCTGCTTGGGCTGTTGAAAGATATTGAAGAACAGCGCCGCCACTGCCACCAGAATCAGCAGGTAAATAAACCCATTGCGAAACCATTGATTCGAAGTCATTCGTTCTCCATCCAACTTTCCGATAGTGCGCCTTGGTTGCACCGTCGAGATTATTATACCAGAATTCAGTCAAAAGGGAAAATCGATTTTACAAACGGCAGCGTTCTCCCTATAATGTTGTCGATGTCCTCTCAGACCCTGACCGAGCAGATCGCGCGCGTCCTCGACGCGCTGCCGCGCGCCGACCCGGCGGAGACCACGCCGGTCCTCTTTGTCATCAGCGGACTGCCCGGCACCGGCAAGTCCTTCCTGGCGCGCCAGATCGCCGCGCGGCTCCCTTGCGTGATCGTCGAGACCGATTTCATCCGCAAGACGCTGACGCCCCAGCCGGTTTACACCAAAGACGAGAGCGTCCGGGTGCATCTTGTCGCGCAGCAGGTGATCGAGCGGCTGCTGCGATCGGAGCGCCACGCGATCTACGATGCGACGAATCTCGCCGAGTGGCATCGCGAGAAGGCGTACCGGCTGGCGGACAAGACGCGCGCCCGGCTCCTCGTCATCCGCACGACCGCGCCAGACGAGGTCGTCCGCGCGCGTCTCGCAAAGCGGTTTGTCGAACGCGATCCGCGTGATCGGTCGGACGCCGATTGGCAGGTGCACGAGTTGCTCAAAGCGGAACTGGAGCCGGTGCGCCGCGCGCACATCGTCGTGGACACTAGCCGCGACCTCGAGCCAGCCATCAGCCAGATATTACGTGCGGCGCGGTAGGAAGGTTCTCTGCCGCGCGCGCAAGAAAATCGATCACCAAGCGATTGACCGCGTCCGGATATTCGATCTGCGGTGTGTGTCCCGTGCCTTCCAGAATCACGAACTCGGCGTTCGGCAAATTGCGCTCGTGATGCCCGCCGTGCTCCACCGGCACCGCGAGGTCTTTGTCGCCCCACAGAATCAGCGTGGGCGCCGCGATGTTCTTCAGTCCCGCCGGTAGACCGCTCGCGCGCGGCGACGCCGCCATCGCGACGAGCGCATCCGCGGTGCCTTTGACGTGCAAGGGACGCGCGTACTGCCGCGCAGCTTGCGGATCGAAACGCGCGGGATTCCCCAGCGCGTTGCGTTGCGCCGATACCCGCGCGCGCGTGCTCGTCATCGCCATGCCGATCAGCGCGCGCGGAATGTATGGCACGCGCGCCGCGAGGTTCAGCGCGAATGGGATGTTCACCACGTACGTCCCCGGCGCGATCAGGATGAGCCGCTCCACGCGTGCCGGTTCGGCGAGCGCGAGTTCCAGCGCCACCGCGCCGCCAAGCGAATGTCCCACGATGCTCGCCCGCGTAATCCCCTGCGCGTCCATAAACTCCCGCACCGTACGCGCAAAATATTTGAGCGAGTATGTCGGCGCGGTCACGCGCGACGAGAACCCAAAGCCGATCAGATCGATCGCCCACACGCGGTGCGTCTGCGCCAGCGCGTCGAGATTCTTCGACCAATTCAGCGCCGAGTCCATCAAGCCGTGAATCAAAATCACCGGGCTGCCGTGCTCGCCGCGTGTGACATAGTGCATCCGCGCGCCGTCGGACAGCGTGACGAAATCGCCGGCGCCGGCATCCTCCGGCGCGAGCGTTTCCCACGCGTCGACGCGTTTGTTGCCCACGACGAGAGCGCTCGCGGCGAGCGCGCCCGCGCCGAACGCCGCAAGACCCAGCGTCCCCTTGATCATTTTCCGAATCATTCCGGCAGCGTCCCCAATTTGCTGGCGAGCGCGCGCACGCGTTCCGCCGCGCGAAAGACGTACGGCGGATGGTGCGCCGATAGGATCGTTTGGAATTCCAATTTAGACACTTTGCGAATGCTCTCCCGCGCCGTCGGCACATCGGCGGTGAACAGGTGCGGCGTCTCGCGAAATGCCGGCGAAGTCGCCAGCAGCAGGTCGCCGCTGAACAGCGATTCGCCGCGCAGCAGGCACATGTGCCCCGGCGTGTGTCCCGGCGTATGCACGACGGTGAACGTGCCGATCCGATCGCCGTCGTTGACGCGCCAGTCGACGTCCACGCTGGTCAGATTACGCGCGCCGAAGAATCCAAACAACGTGTACATCAAGCGGGCGGGCAGCCGGCGCGGCGCGCGCCGCGGTCGCTTGCCGGTGATGTAATCCGCATCGCGCGTGTGCGCCGCGATCTCCGCGCCGGTGCGTTTCTTCAATTCCCACAAACTGCCGACGTGATCCCAGTGGTGGTGCGTGAGGATGATGCGCTTGACCTGCAGCGGCTGCACGCCGATCTGCGCCAGCGCGGTGATGATCTGATCTGCTTTGCCCGGCATCCCCGCGTCGATCAGCGTGTAATCGGGCGCGCCGACAAAATAAACGCGCGCCTGCCCCGCGCTTTCGATGCAATAGACTCCGCTTTTGTCGCCGACTTGATAAACCATAACGGATGACCGAGGACGGCGGACGAAGCACGAACGACAGAGAACGAAGGCAAAGACGTTCGCCTTCCGTCCTCCGTCTTTCGTCCTCCGTCAGCCGTCGATGCCCGCGAACAGATCGTTCTCAATTCCATCGATCGGCGCGACGCGCGATTCCGCGCGGATGAGCGTCTCGACCTTCATGCCTTCTTGGCGCACGCGCTCCGGGATTTTCGACCACATGCTGTTCGGGTCCATCTGCGACGCGTGGCAGGATAGCGCGCGGATTTTTAGATCGACAAACTCCGCCACGTCGATGCGCGTCGTGATCGCTTCATCCGGCGTGCCGCGCTTGATGAACTCGCGTATCGGTACCGAGACCTCAGCGCCGGCTTTCTCCGCCATCTCCGCAAAGCGCTGAAACGTGCTGCGCGAGAACGCGCCCCAGTACAACTTGAGCGGCGTCCACGGCTGCAAGTCCTCCTTTGAAATCTGCTCCGGGAAAATCCGCGCGTCGCCCGCGACGAAATATGCCATCAGCGCCGCCTGATGAATCTTGATGTGATCGGGATGTCCGTAGCCGCCGTTCGGATCGAACGTCAGCAGCACTTGCGGCTTGTGCCGCCGGACCAGGCGCACGAGTTTTTCGGTGACCTCCAGCAGGTTGGCTTGCCACAGGCAACGCGGGTCGTCATTCGGCGGCGTGCCGATCATCCCCGAGTCGCGGTAATCGAGAAAATATAAATTGGTGAGACCGATTTTCTCCGCCGCGCAACGCAGTTCTTCCTCGCGCACTTGCCCCAGCGTCTGCGGCGTCGCGTTCACGCCCGGCGCAATCTCGCCGGCTTCGCCGCGCGTCGCGCACACCAGCGTCACGTTCACGCCGGCGTTCGCGTACTTGCGCATCAGCCCGCTGACGCCTTGCTCGTCGTCCGGGTGTCCGTACGCGCCGAGCAACGATAATTTATTTGCCATTGTCTTCCTCTGCGATCGGTTTAGTGCCGACGAATAGCGCCACGGCGACCGCGACGACCAGTATGCCGAACGCGCCGGCGGCGAACACTTCCAATGCGGTTCCAAACACGCGGATGCTCAGATACAATCCCAGGACCGCCGCGAGCAGCGGCGTGCCGTACCGCTGCAACGACGACCACACACGCGCGCGCCCGCGCGCCGCGCGGCGGCGCCGATAACTCAGTAGCGTTCCAGCGCCGAGACTGAGGAGCAGTCCAAACGCGATGCCCCAACCCCACGGCGCAAGCAGATCGCGCCGCGCGGCTTCGGCGAAGGACAGCGCGAGCAGCAGCGCGCCGAAAAAGGCGATGATGGGCGCAATGTCCCAGCGCAGATATTGGCTGCGGGTGTTGCCGGTGGTCTTGCGTGGCAGCAGCCATTGCGCCAAAAAGCTGATGCCGATCAGAAGCACCAGCGCGCCGACAATGCGCGTCCACCACATCGGTTACGCCAGCTTCCGGATGTACGGCGCGCGCCACAGCCAGAACAAGCCGGCGATCAGCGCGACCGTGCCGCCAAACGCCGCGCCGAGCGGAATCCCGAAATGCTCCGCAATCGTTCCCGCCATCAGCGAGCCGAGCGGAAAAAAACCCTGAAAGACCAGCATATAGACGCTCATCACCCTGCCGCGTAATTCATCCGGCACCGCGAGCTGGATCAGCGTGTTCGTCATCGCATTCTGGATCATAAAGCCCAAGCCCGCGCCGATCAAAGTGAGCATCGACACCGGGAAGACGTTCGACGCGGCAAAGAGCAGCACCATCGTCGGAAAAAACACGTTGCCCAACGTGAGCAGCATTCCTTTGTGTTGGAAGGTTGCCAGCGAGGCAACGACCAGCGCGCCGATCAACGCGCCAACGCCCACCGCCGCGCTCAGTAAGCCGAGACCGGTAGGACCCGAATTCAATACGTCTTGCGCGAACGCGGGCATCAACGCCGAATATCCAAACGCGAAAATATTCGCGACCGCGACCATGCCAAGCAGCGTCAAGACCACCTGATTGTGCCGGATGAATCCCAAGCCCTGACGGATCTCTGCAAGCTGCGACGCGCCTTTCCGCGCACCCATCGTCGGCGGGACGCGCATCAGCCACAACCCGACGATCACGGCGATGAAACTGACGCCGTTCAGGAAAAAACACCAGCCCGCGCCGACGAACGCCAGCGTAATGCCCGCGATCGTCGGACCGATGATGCGCGCCATCTGGAAGATCGCCGAGTTCAGCCCGATCGCGTTCTGCATATCTTCGCGCGCCACCATATCGACGACGAACGCCTGCCGCGCCGGCGCGTCGAAGGTATTCGCGACGCCCAGCAGGAACGACAGGATGACGATGTGCCACGCCTGCACCCAGCCGAGGAAAACATCGGCGGAGAGGATGAACGCCAGCACCAGCATACTGGTTTGCGTCACGATCAAGAGTTTGCGTTTGGGCACGCGGTCGACGATCAAGCCCGCCCACAGCGAGAGAAACAGGACGGGCACGGCGGACGCAAAACTGACGATGCCCAGATAGAGCGGCGAGCCGGTCAGTTGATACACCAACCAGGACTGGGCAACGTTCTGCATCCAGGTGCCGACCAGCGATGTGAGTTGCCCGGCAAAGAACAATCGATAATTGCGGTGACGCAGCGCGATAAATGTTTTCGACAGCGCGATGCCGCCGAGGCGTGTCTCTCCGACGGCGGACGGCGCAACGACGGTTCCGATATCTTTTAGATCAGCCATTCTAATTTTGTAGGGGCGACTTTACGTCGCCCCTACGCGCCTTCATTCCATTCACGCTCTCATTGTATCCAGAGAGTCGTTTGGCGTCAACCGATTCTCACGGCGCGGCGTTCGTATAAATCGTAACGGTCGCCGACATTCCCGGCGTGAGGCGATAGCCGGAATAATCGAACAGGACTTTGACCGGCACCCGTTTGGTCGAGTCGGTTGTGCCCAGACTCAAGGACGTCGTGAGGAGATCGTTTGTCGCAGAGCCAATGTCCGTCACCTTGCCGCGAAAAGTCTGGTTCGCAACGCCGATCCGCACGTCGGCAACCTGCCCAGGTTTGATTTCGGCGAGGCGTGCTTCGTCGACATTGACGACTACCCACAACTGACTCAGATTCACCAGCGTCGCCATGGACTGTCCCGCGACGACGGTATTCCCCACGCTGACGTTTCGCGCTGCCACAGTACCGCTCACCGGGCTGGTGACGTGCGCCAGCACTCTCGATACGGCGGGACCCGCGGAAACCACGCTCGCCGCGGGATTGACCACTTTAATGGTCGCCAGCACGTCGCCTTTTTGCGCGTTGGTGCCGACGTCAAAGTAGAGATCGCTGATCTGCCCGGACGCGGGCGCCGCGACGTTCACCAACGAACCGGTCACCGATGCCTGATCGGTGTTGTAGTAAGTGTACGTGGGCTGGTACCAGTAATTATACCCCAGCGCTGCAAGCAGCCCGAGGACAACAATAAGTACTGCGATGAAAATAATACGTCGTCGATTTGTCATGATAACCTCACAAATTGATGTTGGAGGTTAGAATTTAGAAGTTGGAGTCTTGTTCGCCACGATCAACCTCTATGCTCCAACCTCTAACTTCCAACTTCTAATTTCCAATATTGATTTCCACCGTCGCGCTCAAGCCGGGATAGA
>JBBIJS010000017.1:0-21780 GCA_037445855.1 Chloroflexota bacterium
AGAGCTACCGGCGTTCGCGGCAAAGTGGATCGAGTAGAAACGGTGCGCGACGCGCGGTTGCGTAAAATATGGAATTGGGGTATAATCCCTGCCAGTTGGATGTCGGATGCCTGTCGAACTGCCCAGGTGATGTCCGACTGATTTTTTATTTGGAAGGGGTCATGCCGAATGGCTGAAAAACCAATTTTTCTCACGCCCGAAGGTCGCACTAAACTTGAAGCGGAGTTGGAGAATTTGCGGACGGTCAAGCGCGCCCAAGTCGCCGAGGCAATTCATTCGGCGAAAGAAGAGGGCGACATCATGGAGAACTCTGCCTACGACGAGGCGAAGAACGAGCAGGCATTCGTCGAAGGGCGGATCATGACGATTGAGCAGATGCTCAAGAACGCGGTCATGATCGGCGCGACGCGCGCGTCGGACACGGTCGGGATCGGCTCGTACGTCACTGTCGTCGAGCGCGGCGCGCGGGAAGAAGAGACCTTCCAAATTGTCGGCTCCGCGGAAGCGGACCCGGGCAACGGCCGCATCTCGAACGAATCGCCGGTCGGACGCGCGCTGCTCGGCAAGCGCGATGGTGAGGAAGTGCAAATTAAGATCCCCGACGGCATTCGATACTTGAAGATTACGGAAATCCGGTAGCGCAGACGGACGACGGTGGACGGGTGACGGGGATGACTCTCATCCGTCCTTCGTCTTTCGTCCTCCGTTTTCGTTTGGAGCCATCATGTCTGACGACCTCCGCGCGCAACTCAATGAACAAGAACAGCAGCGCTACCAGAAAATGCTCCGCCTGCGCGAGCGCGGCATCGCGCCGTATCCGCTGCGCGCCGCGCGCACGCACACCGCGCAGCAAGCGATCGACGCGTTCACGCGCGGTGAAGCGCTGCCGGGCGTGAAACTCGCCGGGCGGCTCGTGTCGCTGCGCGATATGGGCAAGCTCACCTTTGCGCATCTGCAAGATGGCAGCGCGAAAATTCAGTTGATGGTGCGCAAGGACGTTCTCGGCGCGGACGCGTACGCGATGCTCCTCAAGGAATTCGATCTCGGTGATTTCATCGGCGTGGAAGGCGATGTGATCAAGACCAAGACCGGCGAAATCACGCTGCAGGTCGCGCGCGTGGAGTTGTTGGCGAAAACGCTGTCGCCGCTGCCGGAGAAATGGCACGGTCTGAAGGACACCGAGACGCGCTATCGCCAGCGCTATCTCGATCTGCTGTCGAACGAAGAGGCGCGCAAAATTTTCGTCGCGCGCTCACGCATTGTCACCGCGATGCGAAAATTTCTGGACGAGCAAGACTTCCTCGAAGTTGAAACGCCGGTGTTGCAGGCGCTTTATGGCGGCGCGGCGGCGGAGCCATTCGTCACGCACCACAACAAACTCGATCAGGATATGTACCTGCGCATCGCCGATGAATTGTACCTAAAGCGCTTGCTCGTCGGCGGGTTCGAGCGCGTCTACGAAATCAGCAAGGATTTTCGGAACGAAGGGATCGACCTCAAACATAATCCCGAGTTCACGATGATGGAGTGCTACCAGGCATACGGCGATTACACGACGATGATGACGCTGGTCGAAGGGCTATACGCCGCGTGCTCCTTGGCGGCGAACGGCACGGTTGAAATTACGTACCAGGGCAACGCGATCAATCTCACGCCGCCATGGCCCCGCGTGACGATGCACGATCTGATTCTGAAAACCTGCGGCGTCGACATCTACAATGAAACCGATATGCCGCGGCTGAGCGCGCGCATCGAAGAATTGAATTTGAAAGTCGCGCGCCATCCGACCTGGGGCAAGCAAGTCGATGAACTATTCAGCACGTTCGCGGAACCGACATTGATCCAGCCGACGTTCGTGATCGATTACCCCGAAGAGATTTCGCCGTTCGCAAAGAAAAAGCCGGACACGCTGCGCGCGCGCATCGTCGAGCGCTTCGAAGCGTTCGCGGCGAACATGGAGCTGGGCAACGCGTTCACCGAATTGAACGACCCGCTCGATCAGTACGCGCGGTTCATGGAGCAAGCCGAGCAACGCCAAGCCGGCGACAAGGAAGCGCATCAAGTCGATCTGGATTTCATTCAGGCGATGATGCACGGGATGCCGCCCACCGGCGGACTCGGCGTGGGGGTCGATCGCATGGTAATGCTGTTGACCGATCAAGCGTCGATTCGGGAAGTGATTTTGTTTCCGCAGCTACGGACGTGATTCAAGACGAACGACCGATGACGGAGGACGGAAGACGGAAAACATCCGTCCTTCGTCCTCCGTCTTCCGTCTGGGGTTTAGAATGAAAGCAGCCATCTTCCACAAGCGCGGCGGCATCGAAAATCTGAAATTCGAAGACGTGCCCACGCCGCAAGTCGGTCCGCGCGACGCGCTCGTTAAGGTGCGCGCGTGCGGCTTGAACCACCTCGACATCTTCACGCGCGAGGGATCGCACGGCGTCCACGCGCCGCTGCCGCATATCGGCGGACTGGAACCGGCGGGCGAGATCGCGGAGTTGGGCGCGGAGGTGAGTAGCTGGCATGTCGGCGACCGCGTGCTCGTCGGCGCGGCAACGACGTGCGGGCAGTGCGAGTATTGCCAAAGCGGCAACGACAACATTTGTCCGCATCGCAAAGTGGTTGGAGTAAACATCGACGGCGGTTTCGCCGAGTACATCAAAGTGCCCGCGTCGATTCTGTTGCCGATTCCGGACGCGCTCTCGTTTGTACAAGCCGCCGCCGCGCCGAGCGCGTTTGGCACCGCGTGGCATATGCTCGTCACGCGCGCGGCGATCCAGTCCGGCGAGTGGGCGCTGATTCTCGCGGCGGGCAGCAGCATCGGCGTCGCCGGCATTCAGGTCGCCAAGCATTTCGGCTGCCAGGTGATCGCGACCGCGAGCACGCAAGCGAAACTCGACAAGGCGCAGGAACTCGGCGCGGACTATCTCATCAATTACGCAGAGCGGAATTTCGCGCACGAGGTCATGCGGATCACACAGAATCGCGGCGTCGACGTGGTGTTCGAGCATGTCGGCACCGACACGTGGGAGAAGAGCATCGCGTCGCTGCGACCGACGGGGCGGCTCGTAACGTGCGGCGGGACCACCGGGCGCTTTGGTCAGACCGACATCTGGAGCATTTTCTGGAAACAGATTTCGCTCCTCGGCTCGTTCGCGTGGACGGCGAAAGAGTTTTACCCGGTGTGGGATTTAGTTGGCAGAAAAGTCTTTCGCCCGATCATCGACCGCACATTCCCGCTCGCGGAGACCGCCGCCGCGCAGCAGTACATCATGGAACGGAAACAGTTTGGAAAGGTGGTTGTAGTGGATTGAAAAAAAGAGGCGCAGCATGCTGCGTCTCTTTTTTATTCCCACTCGATCGTCCCTGGCGGCTTGCTCGTAATATCGTACACCACGCGGTTGACGCCGCGCACCTCGTTGACGATGCGGCTGCCGATCCGCGCGAGCAGATCGTGCGGCAGGCGCGCCCAGTCCGCGGTCATGCCGTCCGCGCTCGTCACCGCGCGCACCGCGACCACGTGCTCGTACGTCCGTCCATCGCCCATCACGCCAACCGTTTTCAGTGGCGTCAGAATCGCAAAGTACTGCCACACCTCGCGCGCCAATCCGCCGCGCTCGATCTCGTCGCGCACGATCGCGTCTGCCGCGCGCAGAATTTCCAGCCGCTGGCGCGTCACCTCGCCGAGAATGCGCACCGCCAGTCCCGGTCCAGGGAACGGCTGACGATAGACCGCGTCCGCCGGTAGCCCAAGTTCCAGTCCCACCGCGCGCACCTCGTCTTTGAACAGCCAGCGCAGCGGTTCGATCAACTCGAACTTCACATCGTCCGGTAGTCCGCCGACGTTGTGATGCGTCTTGATGCGCGCCGCGGCTGTGCCTACGCCGCGCGATTCGATCACGTCGGGGTACAGCGTCCCCTGCGCGAGAAAGCGGAACGGCGTCGCGCTGGCGATAGATTTTGCGGTCTCCTCGAACACGCGGATGAATTCTGCGCCGATGATCTTGCGTTTTTCTTCCGGATCGATTACGCCGCGCAGTTTGTCGATAAACCGATCCTGCGCGTCGACCGGCACGACTTCCAACTTCAGAGTCCGGAACAAATCGATCACCGCGCGCGCCTCGCCCTCGCGCAGCAAGCCGTGATCGACGAAGACGCAGACCAGTTGCTCGCCGATCGCGCGGTTGACCAGCGTCGCGACGACGGTCGAGTCCACGCCGCCGCTGAGCGCGCAGAGGACGCGCGCCGCGCCGACGCGCGCGCGGATTTGATCGACCGTGCTGCTGATGAACGCGGCGGACGTCCAGTCGCCCGCGCAGGCGCACACGTCGAACAGGAAATGCCGCAGGATGTCGCTGCCTTGCGGCGTGTGGGCGACCTCCGGATGGAATTGTAGCGCGTAGATTTTGCGCGCGGGGTCTGCCATCGCGGCGAAGCGGCAGGTGTCGCTATGTGCGAGCGCGGTGAAGCCATCCGGCAGCGCGGCGATTTGATCGCCGTGGCTCATCCAGACAGAAAGCGGAGATTGGAGATTTGAGAATAGAGGTTCGGCGCGATCAATATCAATCATCGCGTGACCGTACTCGCGGTGGTCTGATTTCTCGACGCGTCCACTGAGTTTATGCGCGAGCAGCTGCATTCCGTAGCAGATGCCGAGCAAGGGAACGTGGAGATCGAGCAGAAAATCTGGCAACACGGGCGCGCCGTCATCGTAGACGCTGGCGGGACCGCCAGACAAAATGATGCCGCGCGGGTTCAATCGTTCTATTTCTGCGCGCGGCGCATCGTGCGGCAGGATTTCGGAATAGACGCGCAGTTCGCGTACGCGTCGCGCGATTAGCTGCGTGTACTGCGAACCGAAATCGAGGATGACAATCGTCTCAGACATACTTACTTTCATACTCCCATGCTCCGATACTCCTTCTTCCTTCATCGATGCGAGTGCGTGGGGTTGGGAGTGTGGGAGTGACAGGGGTCACGCCTTGAAGATGATCTTGCCATCGTCCATGTTCGCAATCACGGCGAGACTTTCGATTGGCACGGTAAGGTCTTTGGCGTTCACGCGACCCAGTTCGAATTCTTTTTCGATGACCGTGCCGATTCCGACGAGCGTGGCATTCACTTTGGCGACGAGCCGCGCGAGCGCGGTGATCGTCTGCGCGGTCGCGAGAAAGTCGTCGATGATGAGCAC
Source organism: Chloroflexota bacterium (assembly GCA_037445855.1). Taxonomy (GTDB): domain Bacteria; phylum Chloroflexota; class Anaerolineae; order UBA4142; family UBA4142; genus DAIDTM01. The sequence continues at coordinate 5,195 of JBBIJS010000017.1, forward strand.
GCGGTCCTGCGGCGTCAGGTACTCGGTCGAGACCATCAGCTCGACCATCTTGCCGTGGGTGCGCGAGCGGCATGTCTCCCGCACGATGGTGTAATCCATCGTCAGCGGCGGGCTTTTGCGCGCGAAGAGGACCGGGATGCCCAGCGCGGCGGCGGTCGCCAGCGCGGGCGCGATGCCGCTCGTCTCCGCGGTAAGCACCTTGGTCGGGCGCGTGTGCGCGAGTCGCCGTGCGAGTTCCGCGCCGAGGCGCGTCATCAGCCCGGGATCGATTTGATGATTGAGAAACGAGTCGACCTTGAGAATGCCGCCGCCGAGGTTGCGTCCCTCTTTCAGGATGCGCTCTTTCAATTCCTGCATGATCGCCTCCCGCCGTTAGCGCTCTGGAATTCAATCCGGCGCAGTATAGCACGAGAGAATCCCCGCGCGCAAGCATGAATCCGAACCGACCGCGCCCAATCGGACGATGCTCTCATGGCAGCGTCTTTGACAATTCGCCGCGCCCGGGATATAATCGCGCCTCGAACTGATCGCACTGCAGAGGAGTCCTAGAATGATCGGCGTTCAAGAATTGCGCAAAGGCAGCACGTTCATCGACGATGACGGCAACCTGTACAAGGTGTTGGATTATCAGCACGTCAAGCAGGGGCGCGGCAACGCGACGATCAAAACAAAACTACGCAATATCAAAACGGGCGGGACGCTGGACAAGAATTTCCAATCGGGCGGACGCGTGCAGGATGTGCGGCTCGATCGCCACACGGTCCAGTACCTCTACACCGACGGCACGACCTATCATTTTATGGACACGGAGACGTACGAGCAGCCCGCGCTATCGGCGGAGCTTTTGGGCGATGCCGCGAAATTCTTGAAAGAGAATATCATGGCGGAGTTGTCCACCTACGAAGGTCAGCCGATTGAAGTCGAATTGCCGACGACGGTCGACCTCAAAGTGACGGACACGGCGCCGGGCTACAAGGGCGACACCGCGAGCGGCGGTGGCAAGCCGGCGACCATGGAGACCGGCGTCGTTGTCACCGTGCCGTTCTTCGTCAACGTCGGCGACACGGTGCGCGTCGATACGCGGGATGGGTCGTACGTGACGCGGGTCTGAATCGATTGTTCAGATGCAGATTTTTCTCTGCCCATCTCTGAGAGCAGAAGTTGAACTGACCGATGAACGCAAGGGGCACATTGCGGGCGCTCATCCGGATGTGCTGCCGGAATTCTTTGAACAGATACGGCAAACGCTTGCTGAGCCGGACCAGGTTAGATGCAGTATTCGCTCGAGGGCGGCGAGAGTCTTCTATCGTCAGAAAGAACTTTTCTCAGTGCCCGTTATTGCTGATTTGAAGCAGGCAGAACCTGCCTAATCGCGGCTGACCAACAAAGGCGCGCCTTACAGCCCGCGCTGCACTTCCAGAGTCTTTCGATTGCGGGCTTTGCCCCATGCAGCAATCCCTCTTTGATCTTCCTCCTACGCTCAGCGTCGCGCAACTCGTCCGGCAAATCAAGGATGTGGTTGAGAGCGACGACGTGCTCCGCGATCTCTGGGTGCGCGGCGAAGTCTCTAATTTCCTCCAAGCCGCTTCCGGTCATCTCTACTTTACGCTCAAAGACCGCGACGCGGCGATCAAGTGTGTGATGTGGCGCACGGATGCCGCGCGCGTCTTCCGCTTGCCCACGAACGGCGATGCAATTGAGGTCCATGGTCGCGTGTCGCTGTACGAAGCGCGCGGCGACGTGCAATTGTATGTCGATGAGATCAAGCTCGCCGGCGCGGGCGCGCTGTGGCAGGCATTCGAGCGACTGCGCGCGCGACTGGACGCGGAAGGATTGTTCGCGGTAGAACACAAACGCGCGCTGCCGCTATTCCCGCGCGTGATCGGCGTGGTCACCTCGCGCGAGGGCGCGGTGTTCCACGACATCTGCAACGTGCTGCGCCGCCGCTATCCGCTCGTCGAAATCCTGCTCGCGCCGACGCTCGTGCAGGGCGAGAGCGCCGCGCAGATGATTGTCGGCGCGATTCAGACGATCAACCGATTCGACATCGACCTGCTCATCGTCGCGCGCGGCGGCGGCTCGATCGAAGACCTGTGGGCGTTCAACGACGAGCGCGTCGCGCGCGCGATCTACGCGTCGCGCGCGCCGGTCATCAGCGCGGTCGGACACGAAACCGACTTTACGATCGGCGATTTCGTCGCGGACGTGCGCGCGCCAACGCCGAGCGCGGCGGCGGAACTCGCGGTACCCGACGCGCGCGAACTGCGCGCCGCGGTGCGTGTGCACGCGCAGCGTCTTGCGCGACTCACGCGGGAGCGCATTGGCGACGCGCGGGTGGAGTTATCGCGGCAGGTGTACGCGCTCCAGCGCAACTCGCCGCGCGCGCGCGTCGAGAATGATCGACAGCGCGTGGACGAGCTCGCGCGCCGCGTCGCCGCGCGCGCGATGCAGTTGATCGAATTGCGCCGTGGCACGCTTACCGGCGCGATGGGACGGCTCGCCGCGCTCAGCCCGGACGCGACGCTCGCGCGCGGCTATGCGATCGTGCGCGAGAAGCAGAGCGGTCGCGTCGTCAAGCGCGTCGCGCAGGTCAAGCGCGGCGCAGACCTCGCGGTGCGCGTGCGCGACGGCGAGTTTGACGCGACGACGAAGAGTGGAAAAGCATAAATGAACGCGATTCGTGGGGACGACCGGCAGATGTGATCTTCGGTCCGGACGGCGCGATGTATATCTCGGACGATCAAGGCGGGCGCGTGTACCGCGTGGTGTATATCGGGCAGTAGGGGCGGGGTCACCCCGCCTTTTTCTAGGCGCGTTTTGGCGGCGCGGCGTGCGCGGCGATGCTGCGCCGCCAGAAAAAGGGCGCGACGAAAATCAGTACGACCCCCAGGATCGCCGCGCCGGCGAGCACTGCACGCGGCGCGCCTTGTATTCCCCCGAGCAGCTCTGCGGTCACGCCGCCGCCTAGTGCGCCGAGCGAGGGTACGCCGATCAGCGTGATGGCATAGAGACTCATCACGCGCCCGCGCAATTCGTTCGGCGTCGCGAGTTGGATGAACGTGGCGATCAGCGTCCCGAAGATCGTCGTCGTTGCGCCGGCGACGAACAGGAGCGCAATTCCCAGGATGAGCGACGGGCTGAGCGCGAACGCGATGATCGCCGCGCTGAAAACCAATCCGTTGACGATCATCACCGCGCCCTGCCGCGACATCTGCCGGATCGCCGCCAGCCCGAACGCGCCGATGAGCGCGCCAGCGCCCGCCGCCGAAAGCAACAGTCCGTAGCCCTCCGGCCCGCTGCGCCAGATATCGCGTGCGAAAATCGGCAAGAGATTTTGGTACGAGCGTCCGAAGATCGCGGCGAGCGTGGACAGGGCGAGCAGCGCGAGAATCAGGCGCGTGCGCCATGCGTAGAGGAAACCGGTGCGCATCGCCGCGCCAATCGACGCGTGTTTGGCGTCTTTATCGGCGTGGGTACGGACGTCCTTCAGCGCGAAGAGCGCGAAGATGACCGCGAGGAAGCTAACGCCGTTGAGGAAGAAGAGCGTGCCCGCGCCCAGCGGCGCCAACAGCGCGCCGGCGAGCGCGGGTCCGAGCAGCGCCGCGCCGTTGTACGTCACCGCGTTGAGCGAAAGCGCGTTGAGCAAATCGCGCGGCGGCACGAGATCAGGCATCAGCGCCTGGCGCGCCGGGTTGTCGAACGCGAGCAGCACTGACCAGATGAAGGACGCGGCGAGGATGTGCCACACGTTGACGACGCCGAGCCAGGTCAGCACGGCGAGCGCGAATGCGTTCAGCATCATCAGCGTTTGCGTGAGAAATACAAGTTGGATGCGATTCACGCGATCGACGATCGCGCCGCCGAAGAGCGGCAGCAGGATCATCGGCAGCGCGAACGAAAGTCCCAGCAAGCCGAGCCACAGCGGTGAGTTGGTCAATTGCAGGACGAGCCAGCCCTGCGCGACGTTTTGCATCCACGTCCCGACATTGGAGACGATGAGTCCCACCCAAAGTAGGACAAAGTTCCGATGTTGCAGCGCGGCAAAGCGCGCTTGGCTAGGCGCCACAGTCGATTGCATTTTTTCCCCGTGTTGCTAGAGTGGACTCGATTCTAAATGACAACCAGCCGCAAGTCAAACATTTGATTCATCATCGCGCGCGATTCTGTGGTAGAATGTGTGCGTGGCGTGACGGCATCCTACAATTCACATGACAAAAACCACTCGCGCGCGAAAAAATCTAGGTGACTCGGGCGAACGCGTGGCGGCGATGTTCCTCGAACAGCGCGGCTACAAAATCATTGCGCGCAACTGGCGCAGCCCCACGCGCGTCGGCGAGATGGACTTGATCGCGGAGGACGCGGATGGACTCGCCTTTGTCGAAGTCCGTACGCGGCGCGGCGACGCGCTTGGCTCGCCGGAGGAATCGCTCACGCCGCGTAAACGCGCGCGGCTCCTCACCGTCGCGCAAGAGTTCCTGCAAGCGCACGACGAGTACGCCGACCGTGCATGGCGCGTCGATCTGGTGGCGATTGAGCTCGACCGCGCGGGACGCGTCGCGCGGATGGATGTGCTCAAAGGTGTTGTCGAATCGTAGGGGCGACCCTATGTGGTCGCCCAACCTCATTGCGCTCCTCGGACCGACCGCGGTAGGCAAGACCGCGCTGTCGATCAAACTCGCGGAGGAATTTCACGGCGAGATCGTCTCCGCGGATTCGCGGCAGGTGTATCGCGGGATGGACATCGGCACGGCGAAGCCGACCGCGGACGAGCAGCGCCGCGTGCGGCATCATCTCCTCGATGTGGTCGATCCGGACGAGGCGTTCACGCTGCCCGAGTACCAGCATCGCGCCTACGCGGCGATTGCGGATATTCACGCGCGCGGACGCGTACCGCTTCTGGTTGGCGGCAGCGGGCTGTACGTCCGCGCGGTGCTGGAGGGTTTGTCGATTCCGCGCGTTCCGCCCGACCATGCGCGGCGTGCGGAACTAGAACGCGAGGACGCGGCAAGTTTGTACGCGCGCTTGCAGCAGCTCGATTCGATCGCCGCGGCGAAGATCGATCCGCGCAACAAGCGGCGCGTCATCCGCGCGATCGAAGTGTGCGAGACGACCGGCGCGCCGATCAGCGCGCAGCAAACGCGCGACGCGCCGAACTATCGCGTGCTCCGCATTGGGCTGACGCTGCCGCGCGAGGAGTTGTATCGCCGCATCAACGCGCGCGTCGATCAGATGATCGCGGCGGGCTTGGTGGACGAAGTGCGCGGTTTGATCGCGCGTGGCTACTCCACCGATGTGCCGGCGATGAGCGGCTTGGGCTATCGGCAGATTGAACGGCATCTGCGCGGGGGCATTTCATTGGAGGAAGCCGTGAGATTGCTCAAGCGCGACACGCGGCGGTTTGTGCATCATCAGTACAGCTGGTTTCGGTTGGACGACGCGCGGCTGAGGTGGTTCGATCTTTCGACCGCGCCGTCCGCCGACATCCGCACAAGCGTCGCCGGGTTTCTGTCGATTTGACAGCCAACAATTTTGTGGTAGAATAAGAACATCGGTTCTAAACAATGTTAGAGCGCTTCACCTAAAAAGGAGGTAGAACATGACCCGTGAAGAAATGCTGGCGCTCTGTCGCAAGGCGCGTGACGTGGGTTCGGTCAAGCTTGAAGATTTCATCGACTATGTCGTCATCCTCGAATCGCGGCGCAAGGTCGACGACGAATGGCAGACCAGCGAGCACGCGTACATGGCGGTGGATGGCAAATTGGCGATGGCGAATGAGGATCATCGCAAGCAAGGCAAGCGGCTGGATTTCGCCGAGCCGAAAATTTTGCTCGATAACCCGGAACAACTCACGCTGCAAGTGACGGTGACGAGCGAGGTCTACGGCACGCGGCACGGTATCGCGACCAGCCGCAAGAAGGGCGGCGCGCACGCCGAACGCGAATTTCCGTGGGAAGTCGCGGAGACATCGGCGATCGGGCGCGCGCTCGCGGCGATGGGCTACGGGCTGATTCCCGGCGCGGGACTGGCGAGTGCAGAGGACATGCTGCGCGCGAGCGGGGCAGCGCCCGCGGACAAGGAGCGCGCGACGACCAAGCGCGTGGTGCTGATGACCGCGAACCAGCGCAACAAGCTGATCGAAATGTACCGCGAGCGGCACGGCGGCTCGGAGGCGGAAACGCTGCAAGGGCTGGACGCGCTGTTCCAGAGCGCGTTCAAGCATCCGCTGGCGGACGCGACGATGGAAGAAGCATCCAAGACGATCAGTCAGTTCATCGCGCAGAAAGCCGAGCGCGCGAAAAAGGTGTGACGAGCGGCACGTGATGGCAGGCAAGCTAAAAGGCGCAGAGGATTATTTTCTGCGCCTTTTGATTTACCGGTCGCGGCGACTTGCCATCCGCCAGTCGTCCCTCACCGTCTTGGGTATCTAAAGTTCCATAAGATATTGACAACCCGACCAAAATATTGTAGAATGTTGCAAGATCGAGCAAGGCGAAGTGAGGTGCAGTTTGGCATCGAAACGTGAGTTTCTACGCACCAACGAGGTGGCGGAGATGCTGGGCATCAGCCCGTTCACCATTCGGCGCTACATTCAATTGCGCAAACTCAAGGCGGTCAAGCTCGAGGGCAGCTACCGCGTGCGCCGCGCCGACCTCAGGCAATTCCTCAAAGCGCGTGAGATCGAGACGGAAGAGGAATTGGAACTGTTGGAGGAAGAGGAAGCCAATCTGAAATCCGATTCGTCCCGCCGCGCGGCGCCCGCGGCGAAAGTCGTTCGCCCACTCAAGCCAGAGAAGAAATCGAAACGGACATCGACGCGCGTGCAAACCCGGGCAGAGCGAAGCAAACAGTCTCGCCCATCCGCGGTGCGCGGTCGGAAGGAGCGATGATGCAAAATGATTTTCGCAAGGTTCTCATCTGCTTGGGGTTGATCGTCCCGCTGGTCGTCGGGGCCACGCTCATCTCCGCGCCCGGCGCGGCGGCGGAATCGCCGGTGGTCCACGTCGTGGGCTGGGGCGATACAATGTTCTCGATTGCGAATCGCTACGGCACGAGCGTCAATGCGATCCTGCAGACGAATAATCTCCGCAACCCGGATTTCATTTGGGTCGGCGAACGCCTGACCATCCCGGGAAGCAGCGCGCCGGTCCCGCCGTCTTCGTCGACCTATACGGTACAGTCCGGCGACACGCTCTTTTCGATCGCGACGCGCAGTGGCACGACGGTCAGCGCGTTGATGCAAGCGAATGGTCTCTACAATTACTGGATCTATGTGGGACAGATACTGCGCCTGCCGGGACAGGGTCTGCCGCCAGTTCCGCAGCCGCTACTGCCGCCCGCACCGCAAGGGGCGTACTATATCGTTCGCCCCGGCGATTACTTGGCGATGATCGCGTCCCGCTACGGTTCATCGATCTATGGGATTCAGATTGCGAACCGCATGCCCAATCCATCGTTCATCTGGGTCGGTCAGCGCCTGTTTATCCCGGGCGGCGTCGCGCCGGTGAATTCACCGACGTACAATCCATTGCCGCCGATCTACCCGCGGCTGCCGTTCATTCCGCCAGTATATCCGCCGGGCAGTCAAGCGCAAAACATTTATCCGGCATTGCCAACTGTTCCGCCGTACGTTCCGCCGACCGCGACGCCGTTACCGCCGGTCGTTGTTCAGCCAGCACAAACGCCGATTCCGCCAGTAGTGATTCAACCATCGGCGCAGGCATCCAATGGATCAGGCGTCTGGGAAGCAGTGCTGATTACGAACACGGTCGGAACCGGACCTTGCTCGCTGGGCGCGTTCGTCGACGGCAAGGATGGTTGGCCCGTGGTCGTCGCGACCACGGATGGCAGCTGGATCAGCGATCCCCGGATCACCGGTAACAAGATGGATCGTGGTCCCTACTATGTCGAATTTGCGCACGCGTGCACCGGCATCTGGCGCGTCATTCCGCTCGGTCTCAATATTTACGCCGATGTGCAATTGAACGGTGGTCACGCCGAAGTCGAATTTCGTCAGCGTCCGTAACGAGCGGACGCGCTCTCAGCAGAAAACACGAGCCGCGATCATCGCGGCTCGTGTTTTTGTCTCGATGGGTCTTGGTAGGGGCGCAGCATTCACCAAATCGAGTTTGCCGTTCAATGTTGTTTGGTATATACCAACCACCTGGTGGTGAAATGTCGACTGTGTGAATCCTTCGCCCCTACGCGACCGTTTTCAAGAACTCGCGCACCGCGGCGTTGAACGCGTCCGGCGCTTCGAAATTGGATAGGTGCGCCGCGCCCGGAATCGAGGCGAAGCGCGCACCGCGGATTGCCGCGTGCATTTGCTCGGCTTCCTTTACCGGGATCAAGTTGTCCTCCGCGCCGGTGACGACCAGCGTTGGCGCTTTGATCTCCGCGAGCGTCGGCGTCGAGTCTGGACGATCGCGCATGGCTTCTAGCGCGCCGACGACACCGGCGACCGATTGCCGCGCCATCATCGCGCGCGCGGCGTCGGCAAGGAAGGTGCGCGCGCTCGTCGTTTTCGGCGTCAGCATTTTCGGCATCATCTTATCGCCGACCGCGCCTGCGCCTTGCGCGCGCGCGAGCGCGATGTTCTCGTCGCGCCCCTTCTTGCCCTCCGGCGAATCGGGACCGGCTTTTGTATCGGCAAGGATCAAGCCGCGCACGCGCGCCGCGTTCTGGCGATAAAACGCGAACGCGATGTACCCGCCCATCGATAGCCCGGCGACGACGGCGGTCTTGACGCCGAGCGCGTCGAGCAAGCCGCGTAGATCGCCCGCGTATGCGTCCATCGTCACCGCGCCGGGCTGTCGCACGCTCTCGCCTTTTGAAGATTCATCAAGATTTTGATTCGGCAGGACCGGCGAGGTCGCGCGAGGCATGCCCGATTCGCCAAAGCCGCGCAGGTCGGGCGCGATCACGCGCGCAACCTCCGCGAGTCCGCGCGCCTGCGCCGCCCACAGCGTGCGGTCGAGTGGAAAGCCGTGGATGAGCAGCAGCGGGACGCCGTCGCCGCCGGTATCATCGTATGCCATTTCAAAGCCGTGAACCTGCACCTTCATTTTTTCCTCCAACGTGTGTCATCTCGATTTATTGTCGCGCAAAGTATAGCACATCCGCTGGAAAAACGAAACGGGCAAACGCGGCAATATCCAAATTTGCCGCCGCGACGCTTCTGCGCTATTATTCGCAACCGTTGATACCAAAACGCAGAGGCGCGTGTGCAATCAAATCTCCAACCTCCAATTCCTAATCTCCAATCCCTCTTCCTCCTCGATCCCAACGTCGTCTTTTTGAACCACGGTTCGTTCGGCGCGACGCCGCGCCCGGTGTTCGAGAAATACCAAGCGTGGCAGCGCGAGCTGGAGCGCCAGCCGGTCGAGTTCCTGGGCCGCCGCTTTAACGATTTGATGCGCGACGCGCGCGCGGCGCTTGCCGCGTACGTTCACACCGACGCGGACAACCTGGTCTACGTGCCGAACGCGACGACGGGGCTGAACATCGTCGCGCGCGGGCTGGCGCTCCAGCCCGGCGACGAAATCCTCACGACCGATCACGAGTACGGCGCGCTCGATCGCACCTGGCGTTTTTTGTGTCGCAAGACGGGCGCGGTCTACCAGTCCGTGCCGATTCCGCTGCCGGTCACGGTCACGGAGGATTTCATCGAGCGAATCTGGGCGCGGGTTACGCCGCGCACGCGCGTCCTCTTTCTCAGTCACATCACTTCGCCGACCGCGTTGATCTTTCCGATTCAAGAACTATGCCGCCGCGCGCGCGCCGCCGGCATCCTCAGCATCGTCGATGGCGCGCACGCGGTAGGGCAGATTCCACTCGATCTGGGCGCAATCGGCGCAGATTTTTACGCGTCGAACGCGCACAAGTGGCTGTGCGCGCCGAAAGGTTCCGCGTTCCTCTACGCGCGCCCGGAAATGCAGCGCCTCGGCGAGCCGCTGGTGGTTAGCTGGGGCTATGAGGCGGACAAGCCGAGCGCGTCGCGTTTCGTCGACGAGCAGGAGTGGACCGGCACGCGCGACATTGCCGCGTACCTGGCGACGCCGGACGCGATCAAGTTCTGCGAAGAGCATCATTGGGACGAGGTGCGCCTGCAGTGCCACGCGCTGGCGCAGTACGCGCGCGAACGTATCGGCGCGCTGACCGGCTTGCCGCCCATCAGCCCCGACTTGACCGACTGGTATATGCAGATGGTTGCCGTGCCGCTGCCGTCGATTGACACGGTGAAGGACGCGTTTGGTCGCACGCGCCTCCAGGCGCGGCTGATCGACGAGTTCAACATCGAAGTGCCGATCGTCGTGTGGAATGGCAAGCCGTATATTCGTGTCTCGATCCAGGCGTACAACTCGCCCGAAGAGGTCGATCGGTTGGTGGAGGCGTTGGGCCAATTACTGGACGCGGAGGAGCGCAGATGAACGAGGATAATGAACGAAAAGAAATCCGCGCGAATCCGCGTTCACACTTGCCCTGGCGGGAACGAAGTGCCAGGGTCCGCGCCCCATTTACGAGGTAAATATGGATGAAATGAAAGGCAAAGTTGCGCTCGTCACCGGCGCGAGCAGCGGGATCGGCAGAGCGGCGGCGCTCAAGTTCGCGTCGGAAGGCGCGCAGGTCGCGCTCGTCGCGCGGCGCGCGGACAAACTCGCCGAGGTCGCGAACGAGGTTGAAGCCAAAGGCGGCAAGGGCAAGGTCCTCGCGGCGGACGTGACGCGCGAAGACGAGATCGAGCGCGTGGTGCGCGAGACGGTCGCGGCGTTCGGCGGCATCGACGTGCTGGTGAACGCGGCAGGCATCATCGCCAATGGCACGATCGAGAACACGCGGCTCGCCGACTGGGATTACATGTTCAGTGTGAACGTGCGCTCGCCGTTCTATCTCATTCAATGCGCGATGCCGCGCTTGATCGAACGTCAGGGCAGCGTCGTCAACGTCTCTAGCGTCACCGGGATTCGCGCGTTTCCGAACGTGCTGGCGTACTGCGCGAGCAAAGCTGCGCTCGATCAACTGACGCACTGCGCCGCGCTTGAGGTGGCGAGCAAGGGCGTGCGCATCAACGCGATTGATCCGGGGGTGGTCGTGACACAATTACATCGCACCGGCGGAATGAAAGACGAGGCGTACGCGCAATTCCTTGAGCACAGCAAGACGACGCATCCGATTGGACGCGTGGGAGACGCGGCAGAAGTCGCCGAGTTGATCTATTTTCTCGCGTCGCCGAAAGCCGGCTGGATCACCGGCGCGTCGTACTCGATTGACGGCGGGCGCGCGCAGACGTGCGCGCGGTAGCAGCGCACGGATCGAATCGCGTGGAACATTCCGCGCCCGCGCGGCGTCTCAATGAATATGGGTAAATCGTCTCCAGATACTTTTCAATCTCCTAATCCGGCAATGGACCCTGCGCCGCCGCGCCCCCGCGCGCGCTGGCATTTCTCGCGCGTCACGGCGATGCGCGCGCTTTCGACACTGGCGATCGTGCTGATCATCCTCTTCTGCATCGTGATCGTCGGCGCGGTCGGTCTCTATGCGTACTTTGCCCAATCACTGCCATCGGCAGACCTGCTGGCGGGTCGTACGGAGGCGCAGTCGACCAAGATTTTTGATCGCAATGGCGAGTTGCTGTACGAGATCTTCGATCCGAACGGCGGACGGCGCACGGTCGTGCCGATTTCGCAAATTCCGCTCGCCCTAAAGCAGGCGACGATTGCGACGGAAGACCCCAGTTTCTATACCAATCCCGGCGTCGATGCGCGCGGCGTCCTGCGCGCGCTCTACTATCTCATCTTGACCGGCAAACCGGCTGCTGGCGGCGGCAGCACGATCACCCAACAACTCGTCCGCAATACGCTGATCACCGCCGAGCCAACCATCCAACGCAAGATTCGCGAAGCGATCCTCGCGTTGGAGGTGACGCGCCGCTACGCTAAAGATCAAATTCTCGAATATTATTTGAACGTGATTCCGTACGGCAACCTCGCCTACGGAATCGAAGCCGCGTCGGAAACGTATTTCAACAAGCGCGCCCAAGACCTCACGCTGGCGGAGGCATCGCTCCTCGCCGGCTTGCCGCAAGCGCCCACCGCGTACGACCCGTGTGTGGACGCCAATGCCGCGCTCGGTCGGCAGCAGAATGTGCTGCGGCTGATGATCGCGGCGGGATATATCACACCGCCGCAAGCGACCACGGCGGCGGCTGAAACCGCGCAGGCGCTCACCTCCGCCGCGTTCACCGCGCGCTGCGCGCAAAAAGCCGCGATCAAGGCGCCGCATTTCGTGGTCTATGTTCGCGAGCAATTGGAAGCGCTCTACGGTCCTGAGGTGGTTTACAAGGGCGGCTTGCAAGTGACGACCACGCTCGATTTGAAGATGCAGGGCATTGCCGAGGACGAAGCGCGCAAGCAGATCGCCGCGCTCGCCGGCAAAAATGTCACCAACGCCGCGCTGGTCGCGCTCGATCCCAAAACCGGCGAAATCCTCGCGATGCTCGGCAGTGTCGATTTCTTCGATCCGAGAATCGACGGGCAGGTGAATGTGGCGATTCGCCTGCGGCAGCCCGGCTCGTCGATCAAGCCGGTCAATTACGTCACGGCGTTTCAAAAAGGATGGACGCCGGCGACGGTGATCTCGGACGTCGTCACGCACTTTGTGATTCCCGGTCAACCGGATTACGTGCCGACGAATTACGATCTGCGCGAGCACGGACTGGTGCCGGTGCGCACCGCGCTGGCATCCTCGTTCAACATTCCCGCAGTCAAGACGCTCCAGTTCGTCACGGTGCCGAGTATGATCGATACCGCGCGCAAGCTGGGCATCACCACCTTCAAGGATCCGAGCAATTATGGTCTCTCACTCACGCTCGGCGGCGGCGAGGTGGAGCTGCTCGAACTCACCGGCGCGTACGCGGTATTCGCGAACCAGGGCGTGCGCGTGCCGCCCACACCCTTTTTGAAGATCACCGATCCTGCCGGCAAGGTGCTGCTGGATTTGAAAGCGAACCCGCCGAAAGGCACGCCAGTGCTCGACCCGCGGCACGCGTACCAGATCACCAGCATCCTCAGCGATGTCAGCGCGCGCGCGCCGGCGTTCGGGACCGCGGGCGCGCTGAGACTCTCGCGGCCCGCCGCCGCCAAGACCGGCACGACGAACGATTGGCGCGACAACTGGACGCTCGGCTATACGCCGAATCTGGTGACCGGCGTGTGGGTCGGCAACGCCAACAATTCCGAGATGGAGCACATCAGCGGCGTGACCGGCGCGGGACCGCTGTGGCATAATTTTATGGAGCGCGTGCTCGCCGGAACGCCGGTCCAGGATTTTCTCGTGCCGCCGGGAATGGTGCGCCTCGACGTGTGCAACGAGTCCGGCTTGCTGCCAACCGACCTGTGTCCGCCGGATCATCGGCACTCTGAAATTTTCCTCGCCGAGAACGCGCCGACGCAGACGGACACTGTCTGGCAGAAAATCAAGATCGATCGAACGAACGGATTGCTCGGCAGCGACCTGTGCTCCGATCGCGTCGACGACAAGATCTTTGCGGTCTATCCGCCGGAAGCGCGGCAGTGGGCGATCGATCACAATATTCCGCAACCGCCGACCGAGCAAAGTCCGAACTGTCCGCTGCCCACAGGTCCCACGCCTATCGCCGGCATCAAACCTTCTATGTCGATTACCGCGCCGCGCGAAAATAATACTCTGAACGGGAGCGTGGACATCAACGGCACTGTGCAGATGCCGGATTTCGATCACTACACCGTTCAAATTGGATTCGGCAACGCTCCGCAGGATTGGATCCAACTGGCGCAGGCGGCGAACCCGGTGCAGGATGGGCGGCTCGCTACCTGGGACACGCTGCGTTTCCCGGACGGAGCGTATACCATTCGCCTGGAAATGGTCGATCACGCCGGGCATTCCTTTGGCGGACGCGTGCGCGTAGTGGTCTCGAATTTCCCCGCGCCGACGCCGCGCCCGCTGCTCACCGCAACGCCCGCGCCGCCGACGCGGACGCCTGTGCCGCCAAGTGCAACCGCGACGCCTCGCCCGACCAATACGTCAATTCCAATTGTGCCGACGGCGACGCCCGCGCCGCCAACCGCGACGAAAGTGCCGCCCACCGCGCCGCCGACCGCGACCTCCGCGCCGAGCGCGACGCCCACCGCGACGTCCGCGCCGACCATGACAGTAGCGCCAAGCGCGACGCCGAATTCGCCATCGCCGACAGCCAAACCGTGATCGCGCGCTGAACGTGAATAGAATGCGGACGAGGATTTTCCTCGTCCGCATTTTTGATTCAAACAAAGAGCGGGCTGGATCGAATCTAGGATTCGTCCAGCCCGCCGAGAACACCGCGATGAGTGCGATGTAGAGTGTTTAAGTGTGGTGTGGCTGCAATGAGTCAGCGATGTGAGTTCGATGTCTCGCGGCTATCTCTCGCAATACTATTTGGTGCAGTCCGCCGCGCCAGTCGGCAACGCGCCCAGGTCTTTCAGCGACAGTTGCAGCAGCGCGCAGGAGCGCTTGAAGTTGTGAATCGCCGAAGCGGCGCCTTGGTTGCCTACACCATCGGCGCTCCACATCACGCCATAAACGGTGCGGAAGTTGTACCACGCGCTCTTTTGCTTGGCATCGGCAGACGCTGGAATAGCGGCGTATTGACCGCCGACGTTGTTCTTCACCCAGCCCTTGGCTTCGAGTGCTTTCCAAGTAGTATCCAGCAAGCCCTTGATCTCATCCTGTACGCCGGCGACGGTTCCGTTGCCGTCATAGTCGGCTTTCGCTTTCAGGTTGAAATCTTTCACGTCGCCGTGGCACGATTTGCAGGAGGCGCCGTAATCGGTCTTGCCATCCGGGGTGACGGTGTTGAACGAGTGACCACCCACCTTGAAGGCGAGCGTGTCCGTCATGACGGTGATCGGATCCCACATGTGGCAGTAGACGCACGCGCCGGGCACGTTGCCCTTGGCGTCATCCGGTCCACTCCATTTGAACTTGGCAGAGCCGGGAGCTGTGGCGCCAGTTGGAACGGGCGCGACACCGACGAGCGTGCCGTGTGGAGAGTTCGGGACAGTTTGTCCATACGTGATGCCACCGGTGTCGTTCAGCAACTCAGCCGCGGACGAGTAGTGCGGGTAGCTGGGATTGCCGTTCGCCGCCAGAGTCGTGGCAGCAGCCGCGGGATCGCGGCGGGTGTTGTGGCAAGTCTCGCAGATCGCGGAGAGACCAACATCTTTAGGAGTTGCCAGCGATGCCACTTCAACCGGTTTCCCCACAACGCGCAATTGCCAAGGCGTGGCATCAGAGTGCGGATCGTGGCAGGTGGCGCAACCGACAGAGCCTTCTTCATTTGACCACGCGGCTTGATTCTTTGGGTTCTGCAGGAAGGTAGCAAAACCGGAAGCCGAGTGGCAGCGGACGCAACCTTGTTCCGCTGGTCCAAAGACTTCTGCAAAGGACACGCCGGTCGAGTGCTTGGAGTTGGCGAGTTGCCAGCCCTTGGAGTGATTGGCGGCAGCAGCATGGCACTGATTGCAAACGCCGCTGTCATAGGAGACTGCCATCACCTTGGCGCCCTGTGTCACGTGTTCGTTTGCCGGACCGTGACAGTCTTCGCAACCGATAGTGCCCATGTTCTTGACCGGGGCAGGCGCGGCAGCCCAGTTGCTAGGCGCTTTTTTGGTGAAGACGGCATCGATCTGAGCAAAAGTTGGGAAGGTCCAATTGGCTTTGGCCTTGGCGTCCCAGTAACCCCCCGAACCGCCATACGGCGCCGGGTAATACCCGGTGCTGTGGCAGCGGACGCAAGTTTCCGAGTAGTGCGTGATGTAGCCATTCGTGGGTTGGACTCCACGCGGACCATCGACCTGGTTGTCCAATTCTTCCGAGAAGAGTACGGCGTGAGGTGTCTTCGCCCACTCGGTGGTCTTGGCTTCGTGGCACTTGACGCAGTTGCCGGCGGTGACGCCGATGTACGTGCCCGCGTTGAAGGACGCGAACTGGGAATCACTGGTTAGACCCGCGGCGTTCTTGAGCGAGACACTCACCATGTACGCCCCGACGACGTCCGGGGTGAATTTGGCGACCATCGAGGTTGTGATCGCAGTGACGTTGGTGATGACTGATTTGGAATCGAGCGGCTTGGTCAGCGACCAGGTCGCGGTTCCGGAGTTCTTCGGATCCGCTGCCGAGACTTGGATGTAGACCGGCACGTCGATCGGAACGTTCGTCAAGCCGCTGGTGTACAACGCCACGGTGGACTTGGCAGGCGTCACGATGGCGGTGTCGGTGATGTAACTTACGGTGGCGGTGATGGCGCCGGGTCGCGTCGCATCGCCGGGCATTGCGACAATCTGAAGTTTCGCAACCGGCGGCACTGGCGCCGCGGTCGGCTTGGGCGCGGCTGTCGGAGAGGCAGCCGGAACGACGACGGTTTGTGGGACCACCACGGTTTGTGGGACCACAACTGTCTGTTGCACTGGCGCGGCGGGGGCTTGGGCGCAACCAACGATGGTTACGACGAGCACCCACGCGACCAGCAAGACGAGGGTTTTGTTGTTCGACATTCTTGCTTTCTCCTCACTGAG
>JBBIJS010000018.1:0-8060 GCA_037445855.1 Chloroflexota bacterium
CGAATGTGGGATCAACCTTCGCAAAACTGCCAAAAGGTTGATCGGTTTCTCATGGAGTTGAAAATGTCGACTAACGTTATGCCGAAGGATGAATTGAACGATCTGCAGCCCACGCTCGGCTTGGATGCCGTGCTATTGATTCTACTGGCAGCGGTGGTGGGAGCATTCGCCGCGGTCGTGGTGTTGCCCACGTGGCTGCCCGATTTGAGCGCATCGCTGCTGGGGGATCAACCCAAAGGATATTGGTACCTAGCGCGCGCGTCGGGCGTCATCGCCTACGTGCTGGTATGGTTCTCGGTGGCTTTGGGCGTGGCGATCAAAAACAAAATGGCGCAGGCATGGCCCGGCGGTCCGACCGCCGTCGATCTGCACCAGTTTGCCAGTCTCCTCGCGCTCGCCCTCTCGATCTTTCACGGACTGATCCTCTTGGGGGATCGCTACTCCAACTATTCTCTCGCGCAGATACTGATTCCCTTCGCGCTGCCGGGCCGCTTGGCGTTCTGGTTCGGTCTGGGTCAGCTAGGATTCTATTTGATGTTGCCGGTGGCGTTCAGTTTTTACGCGCGGCGATTCATTGGATTCAAAACCTGGCGCTTCATCCACTATGCCAGTTTTCTCGTCTACCTGTTCGTGACCGTCCATGGTTTGTGGAGCGGCACGGACGCCACCGCCCCGGCGATGCTGGGATTGTATGGGCTGACGGTATTTGCGACGTACTTCCTGACCGTGCATCGCATCTTGGTGTCGGTACGGCAGCCGCGCCGCGCCAAGCCGGACTCGCCGGTAGTTTCTTCGTGACACCCCCAAGATAAGAAATGCGCGGGCGGTTGTTGAAAAACAACTGCCCGCGTTTTCTTTTTCGATCGCCCCGAAGGATCGCGAGGGCGTGGTTCATGCCAGCCCGGAGAAAAAGTCCGTCTTGATGTGAGCGTCCGGGATATGCAGCGCGCGCAAGGAGTCTTGGAAGGAATCGATCATGCCTTTCGGACCCGAAATGTAAAAGACGCAATGGGCATAGTCAGGGACTTGGGCTTTGATCAATGCCGGAGTGATGCGTCCGATTCCTCCTTTCCACCACGCCGGGACTTGACGCGCATCGGTCACGGTGTAGACCGTCTTGATGCCCAGTTCCTGCCGCGCTTTTTCGAAAACATCCACGTAGACGAACCCATCGGCGGTCTTGTTGGCGTAGAGCAGCACGATCGGCCGCCGCAGGCGGTTATCGAGCAAGTACTTGATCATGCTGCGGAAGGGCGTGACGCCGATGCCGCCGGCGATGAGCACGCATTTCTGATTTGGATTGCGCGGCAGGGTAAAATCGCCCGCCAGGTGCGACGCGACGATCTCGCTGCGCGAGTCCAGGGAGAGCATCGCGTGCTTGAACGTGCTCGATTCCTTATAGAACTTGACGCCCACGCGCACGCTGTTTTCCGTCGGCGAAGAAGCCAGCGTAAAATATCTTCGGTTGCCCCGGCTGTCCGGGTCGGCGTGACCCAGCGTCCATTCCATATACTGTCCCGGCGCAAAGGCGAGTTTGCGCGCGGGCACAAAGATAAAATCGTAAATGTCCGACGCGATCTGCACCTTTTGTTTGAGCCGGAGCACCAGCGTCGTTTTCGGGCTTACGATATAGGAAAAGATATTCCCAAGCAGAATCGCAATCTCGGGCGTGGCATAGAGATCGCCCAGGTGAAACTGCGGCGTGAAGAGCAAGCCCACCAACGCGCCGTAGATAATTCGCAATTTCTGCGTCGGCGGAGTCGTCACGGGTTCGGTGAGAATGACAAAGCCGAAGAAGAAGAGGGGCGAATAGAAGGCGACTTGCTGCAGCGCCGCCAGAAAATCACTGCCGCTGAACAGACTCGTCAGCAGCATCGTCGCCAAGCCGGTGAGCAAGAAACTCCAAACCAGGTCGGAGCGCCGGAGTTTGCGAACCACCAGGATTCCGCCGATCAGGACGAACGGCAGCATCGGCGCGTTGCCGACCCACCAACTGGCGGACTGATTGATCGTGACGTAGGTCAGCGCCACCGCGAACGCCGCTGGATTGAAAATGTGTTTCTGGTTGGGCGCGAGGATGAACTTGGACGCCATCGCCCAAACAGCCGCCCACCCGAGAAACCAGAGGTCGTGCGGCGTTTGCGCCGGCGTGATGATCAACGCGAGGATCAGCGCGGAAATGTACGTCGACTCGGCGTTCGCGGGAACGCCGAACACTTTGGCAAAAATCCAATTGGTGATCGCGCACGCGGCGAGGAGGAAGGCGATGGTAAAGAGCAGCGCGAATGGATCGTAGCCCAGGATGCCCAGCGCCGAAAGAACGACGGCGGCGCACAGCAGCATGATCAGATAGTACAGCGCCAGCCGGTACATCGTAATCCGGTTGAGCACGTTATCGACGTATTCAATCATGAATCACATACCTCTCAAAGCCGCCGGTGAAAGTTGCCCGCCGGTCTTGATCGATCACATATCCTTCAAAGCCGTCCAGGTTTTCGATGAAAACGATGCCGGCTTTGCCCATCGCAAACGCGGCGGTCGCAAAGCGATCTGCCTCATAGACATTGGGACCGATCACGGTCAAACTCACGATGTCGGTGATCGGTTGGCCATTCTTTTTGGGGTTGTAGATATGCTGCCCCCGAATATACGTCCCCGACGTGGCGATGCCGCCGTCGCGGATGGCAAGCGCCTTCACGATCTCATTCGGATCGAATGGATTCCGGATCCCCACGCGCCAAGCTTGCCCGCGGCTGTTTCTTCCAGCGGCTTGAACGTCGCCGCCGGCATCCACGTAATAATTTCCGAATCCCTTCCGCCGCAAGATTTCGGCGGCATTGTAAATCGCCCAGCCCTTCACCAAGCCGGAAGGGTCATACATTCCATTGCGCGCGATGTCAAAGTAACCGTTGGTTTGCTGCCGCGTCTGTTCTGCCAGCGCGAATACAGTTTGCATATCCGCGCTGGCTTGGTCCAATGTAATGGCGCGCCGGTTGATCGACGAGATTTCGCTGCTCTCTTTGTAGGTGCTGAATTTCTCGTCGATGGACTCGAAATAAGCAAAGATCGCCGCGAGGGCTTGCTCGGTCGCGGCAGCATCGATGATCTCCACGGTCACCGGCATTCCCATCAGCAGGCGCGTTTCTTTCACGTTCAGTTCCTCGCGGAAGCGAGCGCGGTTTCCAGCGATTGCGCAAACCCTTCGCTGGTCAGCGTCGCGCCGGAAATAAAATCGACGTTCGCGCTTTGCGCCTGAATCGCTTCCGATTGGAGATACGGGACGGCAACGGCATTGATGCGTACCGACGTCCGGCGGTCGTTCGGGAACTTGACGAATTGGACATTGCTGAGCTTGCCATTCCGAACGGTGGCTTTGACTTGGACATAGCCGTAGAAGGCATCGACGTTGGGACCGGTATAGGTTCCATCCCGGTATTGTCCCTTGACTATCGCCGTAGGCGCGGCTGGCGGTTTAGCCGGCGCGGCTTGGGGCGGCGCGGCTTGCGGCGCGCTGGACGCCAGCGGAGGCGCGGTGGGGATCGGTTGCAGAGCATCGGGTACTTGCTGCGTGACGCTGCTCGGCGTTGGCGTCGCGGCATTGATCGCGCTATCCGCATTGACCAAATGTTCGTGAACCGCGTAGACCGCAAACGTGCACACCACAAACGCGGAGACAACAAACTTTTGGAAAAACCGGATGGGATTGAAAGCGGACGCTGGTTGGCTTCGGGGCATAAACTCTCCTTGCTCACGGCGATCGGTCTCGTATCGCCAAAGATTCTGTGAGGGTGGCTACTCGAATGGACTGCGATTTGCCGTAGGTCCATAAATCAGTCTAGCACACGTGGCTCGCGTTGTGGTTAACAAGCGTTAGTGGTTGTGTTAAGGTTGTGTTATGTTGGGCGTGGAGATTGGGCGCGGAGATTGGGCGCGGAGGAACGGAGGGTTGGCGCGCGAGAGACAGTGCGCCCAATATTTTTTCGCTGAATAATGTCGGGGCGATGAGCGCATCGCCCCGACGTTTGATTTCTATGGCTTGGGTGTTTCCGTCGCCGGCACAAACGTTGGCACAACGCCCGGCGGCGCGGTCGTCGATGTGATCGTCGCGCTCGCGGCGGGAGTCGCGGTTGCTGGCGGCGTCGGCGTAAAGGTTGGCGTCGGCGTCGGCAGATAGGGTGGTGCATCCAGCCACGCGGTGAGTGCGTCGATCGCGACGCTGCTCACGATGAACACTCTAGTCTTATCGCCGGTGTACGCGACGTAATAGTTCGAGCCGTCCGGCGTCTTGTCCCCCACGGTCAGCGCGTACGCGGTCGTGTTGCTCATGATGAGCCGCGCTTCGATCGTTGGCGTCACAAAGTACTGTGAGAACAGAGTGGTGTCGGTCAACACGCGCGTCGCTTGCAGCGTCGCCAACTGTCCCAGCGCGGTGTCGATCGTGCCGCTGTCGCCCGGCTTCGCCGCCGGCTGCTCGAGCTGCCAGCCGCTGCCGGCGCGCGTGAGCTTGACCGCGCGCGGCGAGCGCAGGTCGCGCACCTCGATGGTCTGCACGTCGTTCGCGTTCAACTGAAGGACGGACGGCGAAGGTGTCGTCGGCGTCGCGAGCTGCGCCGGCGTCTTGGGGGCTTCGACGAACCAGACGTAAGCGAACAGCGCGGCGAAGAGCGCGACGACGATCAACGTATTGCGCGGTTTCACGTTTACCGCCTCCTCAGCCACACGAACGTGCCCAGCAGCAGGATCGCCCCCGGCAAAAGCAGGATCGACGTGACTTGCAAGAGGAGCGTTTGCTGCCCGGTCAGGAACATCTGCGTAGCGGCGGCTGCCTTGGGCGGCAGCGCGATCAGGTCGGCTTGGTTGGCGAGCCAGTGGATCGAATTGATCAGGAGCTGTCCGTTGCCGGACTGGACTTGCGCCTGTTGTCCGCCGACCGTTAGTCGCGCGTTCAACGGTCCATTCGACACAAAGGTTGAGTTGCCGATCACCACCAGCCGCGCCGGCGCGCTGCCCGACCCCTCGACCGCGTACGCCAGGTCGAGTGGACCCTTGGTGTCAGTCGCGGCGTTGTACTGCGCGGTTTGATTTTGAACCGCGTTGAAATCCGTCTCGCCCCAACTGGCATCGCTGGATTGAAAGAGCGCCGTGGCGGTGGTGCCGGTGATCGTCGCCGTCACCGTAGTCATCGAGCGCATACTAGGGAAGAAGGAACTCAGCCCGTTCAGATCTTTGGTGATGGTATGTGAACTGTACGCCTGGATCACCGGCACCTGGGGCTGTCCCACGATGCCGAACGCGGGATCGAGGACAATATCGTTGCGTAGTCCAAGTCCATAGCCAGCCAGAAGACCGTCCAACCCGGCATTGATCTTTGGATCGATCATGATGAGCACGTGCCCGCCCTTGGCGAGATAGTCCTGCACGGCTTGTACTTCCGGCGTCTGGAAGGGCGTCGTGGGACCGGCGATCACGAGCGCGCTGATGTCCGAGGGCAGCGTGTTGCTGATCGCCAGATTCACCAACGCGACCTTGTAGTTGTCGGTCTCCAGCCCGGACTTGACGATGCTGTATCCGTTGTTGCCCGTGTCGTCGGGGCTGTGCTCGCCGTGACCGGTGGTGAAGTAGAGCGTCGGCTGGGTGTCCTGCGAGACTTTGAGCAGCGCGTTGGTCAGCCCGGATTCGTCGGGGGTCAAGACGTTCTCGCGCCGCGTCCCGCGCTCCAGCACAATCGTCCCATCGAATTGGATTTTGTAATCGTTTGCAATTTGCGGATCGGCTTGCGGATCGACAAAACGGTAGGTGAATTTATCGGACAGCGCGGCGTACTGCTTCAGCCGGTCTTCCACATCGGGCTGACTCGACCGCGCGCTGGGCGTGAAGAACGCCGTCGCTTTGACCGCTTCCTTCAACCCTTTGACCGCATTGATGGTTTGATCGGACAGCGTAAAATTTTTGTTAGCGGTCAAGTCCAGCCGGTAGGTGTAGCGCGCGCCCAAAAAGTTCAGCAGTCCGACGATGCCGACGAACGCGATCGAGATCACCAGCGCGTTCGAGCCGTAGCGCGCGCCGCGACTGCTGACCACCTTGCGCACCTCGGCGGGCCGCGCGTAAACGTACAACGCAAAGAACAACACGCCGAGCACGAGCAGCGCGATCAAGCGCTCGCGCGGCTGGTTGCCCAGCAAGAACAAAATCCCCGCGGCAGCCCACAGCGCGATGCCAAGCGCGCCCAGATAAGCCGCCCACCCTTGCAATCGCTCGCGCATTATCGCCACCTCCGCGTCTGTAGAACCTGAGTTGCCAGAAATAGGGCAACGACGATCACGCTGAGCGGATAGATCACATTCGGCGTGTCGATCACCCCGGTCAGGAAACTGTTATAGTGCTGCGTGATCGCCAGATAGCTGACGGCATCGCCCACCGCGCCGCCGCCGACGATCTGGCTCATGGAACCGGAGATCCACAGGATGAGCAGAATGACCAGTCCCAGGATGTACGCAATGATCTGGTTCTGCGTCAGCGACGAGGTGAACACGCCGATCGCCATGAACGCGCCGCCCATCAGGATCACGCCGAGGTAACTCGCCACGATCGGACCGTAATCCGGTTTGCCGAACGCCAAGAGGAGCGCCACGTACAAAAGCGTAGGACCCAAAAGCATCACGATGAACAAAACGAGACTGCCGAGAAATTTTCCAACCACCACTTGCCAATCGTGGATCGGCGAGGTGAGCAAGAGTTCCAGCGTGCCCATGCGCTGCTCTTCCGCCAACAGGCGCATCGTGAGCGCCGGCGCGAGCAAGACCAGGATGAAGGTGATGTTGCTGAACGTCGGGCTGAGCGACGCGTCCAAGGTGCTCGTGATGATGAGCGAGAACAGGAGACCGGTCACCAGCAGGAACGCGGCGCTGACGACATACGCGACCGGCGAGACGAAATAGGCATTGAGTTCGCGTGAAGCAATCGTCCAGATGTTTCTCATTCTTCTCCCTCCGTCGTGGTCAGTTTCAAAAACACCTCTTCCAGCGAGATGCCGACCGGTCGCAATTCCAGCACGCCCCAGCCGCGCTGCACCGCCATCGTCGCGATGTCGGAGCGGCGGTCGGAGCCCAGATTGGTTTCGATTTCGTACACGCCCTGGGTGAGGTCTTGCGCCTTGACGCCGAGGACGCCCTTGACCTTTTCAAGTTCGGTCGGAATTTCCGGCTTGGGCTGCGCGACCTGAAGATACACGTGCTCCGCGCCGCGCACGCGCGCGCTCAGATGCTCCGGCGTGTCCTCGGCGACGATCTTGCCCTGGTTGATGATGAGGACGCGTGTGCACACCTGGCTCACTTCCGGCAAAATGTGCGTGCTGAGCAAGACCGTGTGCTCGCCCGCCAGCGACTTGATGAGGTGACGGACTTCGATGATCTGCTTGGGGTCCAGCCCGATGGTCGGCTCGTCGAGGATGAGCACCTCTGGCTCGTGCACGATGGCTTGCGCCAAGCCGACGCGCTGCCGGTACCCTTTCGACAATTTGCCGATCAACGTATCCGCGCGGTCGGTGAGGTTGGTCAGCTCCATCGCGCGCTCGATCGCGTTATCGCGGTCGGAGACGCCGCGCAGGCGCGCGGCAAAACCGAGATAATCCCAGACCGACATATCCGTGTAGAGCGGCACGGTCTCCGGCAAATAGCCGATGCGCTTGCGGACTTGCATCGAGTCCTCGAAAACATCAAAGCCGGCGATGCGCGCGCTGCCGCCCGTGGGCGGCATATAACCGGAGAGGATGCGCATCGTCGTCGTCTTGCCCGCGCCATTCGGTCCGAGGAAGCCGAGCACCTCGCCCTTTTGCACCTCGAACGAGACGTCGCGCAGCGCGACGTACGCGCCGTAATCCTTGGTAAGATTTTGAACGTCGATCATCGTTTCGGTCATAGCACACTCCTGAGGAGGATGAAGGATTTCTGTTTGCGCCGCTCATTGACAGTACCCACGCCGGATGAACCGCAGATTAAACCAAGATTAGAATCGATTAAGCCGACCGGCGTCATTTCTTTCCGCCGCGATAAAAACGCACC
>JBBIJS010000018.1:8160-20726 GCA_037445855.1 Chloroflexota bacterium
CGACTGCCCGCGCGATCCGCCGCCGCGTTTTGCCCGGACCGAGTAACCGCATGCTGCCCATCAGCGGCAGCGACACCGTCTTGCCGGTCACCGCGACGCGCAGCGCGCCGAAGAATGGCGCGTTTTTCTGCCCCAGTTTCTCCGCGTCCGCGCGTAGTTCCGCCTCGATCTTCTCTTCGTCCGCGAAGGACGGATACTTTTCCAGCGTGGCTTGCGCGGCGCGCAGCGCGGCGAGCGCGGACGCCGCAGCGCCCTTGCCAATCAACAACGGCGGCGCGTACTCCAATTCATCCACGAAAAGATAATCCGCCAGCGTGACGATGTCGCTCAGTTTCTTGAGGCGCTCTTTGACGAGCGGAACCAGCCCGCGCACCATCGCGGCGTCCGCTTTCAAATTCGCGCGTTCGATAAACGCCAGCAACCGCGTCGCCAGTTCGTCGTCCGGCAGCGCGCGGATGTACGAGCCGTTCATCCAGTCCAGCTTGGGGTGATCGAAAATTGCCGCCGCGTGCCCGATCTTGTCGAGCGTGAAATACTCGATCAACTGCTGCCGCGTGAAAATCTCTGTCTTGTCGTCGTACGACCAGCCGACGAGCGCGAGGAAGTTGACCAACGCCTCCGGCAAATATCCATCGTCGCGGAATTGAATAACGCTCGTCGCGCCGTGCCGCTTGCTCAGTTTCTTCTTGTCCGGACCGAGAACGTCCGGCACGTGCCCGTGCAGCGGAATGTCCCAACCGAACGCCTGGTAGAGCAGCACGTGTTTGGGGAATGACGGAATCCATTCGTCCGCGCGCATCACGTGCGAAATCTTCATCAGATGATCGTCGACGACGACGGCAAAATGGTACGTTGGAAATCCGTCCGACTTGATCAGCACCTGGTCGTCCACGTCCTTGTTCGCAATCGTCAGATCGCCGTGAATGAAATCGTGCAGCGTCGTCTTGCCATCGAGCGGCACGGCGAGCCGCACGACTTGCGCATCGCCGGCGCGCGTGTGCGCGGCGCGTTCTGCCGGCGACAAGAACCGGCACTGGCGATCGTACCGCGTCGCCGCGCCGCGCGCCTGCTGCTCCTGGCGCATCTGCTCCAAGCGCTCCGGCGTACAGTAGCAATAGTACGCGTGACCGGACGCGAGCAAGCGCTGAATATTTTCCGCATAGATCGCCAAGCGCTGCGATTGAATGTACGGTCCGTACGCGCCGCCGATGTCCGGTCCCTCGTCCCAGTCCAAGCCGAGGAAGCGCAGCGAGTCCATAATCAGTTCCAGTCCGTTCTCGACTTCGCGTTTCTGATCGGTGTCTTCGACGCGCAGGATGAACTTGCCGCCGGTGTGCCGCGCCCACAGCCAGACGAACAGCGCGGTACGCAGACTGCCGATGTGCGGCGCGCCGGTGGGGCTGGGCGCAAAGCGGACGCGCACTTCAGACATGCTTAGCTCCCAATATCAATAAACGACAGTTTGCCATTTTGAATCGTAACATGTTGAACGTAGGGCTGCCCTGCGATGCGGATCGTATAATCGCCCACCGGCAAATCGCCGACGGCAAAGTTCTCGCCCATCTCGTCGTCCGAATTGACCGCGGGCCATTGGTCGCGGCTGTACGTCTCCGTGCTCAAGAGGAATGAATCGTCGGTGCGGTAGACGTTGACGGACGCGCCGCGCACGAGGTTACCCTTCGCATCGGAATAGCGCCCCGCGAGCGAGCCGTATCCCGGCAGCGGCGTCATCCAGAGAATCGGATTGCGCGTATGCGCGTAATCGTTCGAGCCGAGCCGCATTTCAAAATGTAGGTGGGGTCCTTGCGCAATGCCCTCGCTCCCGATCGTGCCGATCGGATCGCCTGCTTTCACGTCGTCGCCGACTTCGACGCTGATTGAATTAACATGACCGTAGAGCGCAAAGACCGGCTGACCTTCATAATCTTGCCATAATCGGATGACGATGAGTTGTCCGTAGAACCCGTTGGTCTCCGGCGAGAGACTCGCGCCGCAAACTGTGTGGTAGTCGTCGCCGCAGACCGGCTGCGCGTCGCTGCCGGCGGTGACGATCGTACCATCGGCAACGGCATAGAGCGGCGTGCCTACCTGATTCTGGTCAAAGTCCTCGCCGTGGTGCACGGGGAGTTGCCCACCTTCCGTGGTGCCGTATAAATAGACCGGGTCGGGAATGGTACGCGTCGCATTGGGCGAGACGGGCCGTCCGAGCAGAAAATGCTGGACGAGCGGGCGCGGCGTGCGCGTGGCGGTCGCGCTCAGCGGCGACGTGATCGCGGGCGTTGCCGAAAGTGTGGGCGAGGGCAGCGGCGTGTCCGTCGCGGTGCGCGTCGGCAGCGCGGTCGGCGCGAGCGTGATCGTCGGAAAAGGACTGGCGGTAGAACTCGGCAGCGGCGTGGGCGATTTGGCGAGCGCGACGGCGACGACCGGTTGAATGACCATTCCGATAATGACCAGCGATCCGCAGATGCAGCCCAGCGCCGTCCCGGAGACAAGCGCCAGGGTGATTTGTAGGCGAGTATGGGGATTAAGGTTCACGGCGCAAGATTATAGCACAGGGGATTGGAAAAGACAAAAGGTAAAGTCGTGGGGGATGTGGTGGGCGGCTTGACAGGTTGAAAAACAAGCATACAATCGAATTGGAAACAGCCAAGGAGAGAATGCCGTGCCTACGGTGAGCGAATTCTACGGAATCCACATCATCATGCGCTACAGCGAAAAACACGGTCCCCACTTTCACGCCGAATACGCCGATGGTAACCGTTCAGTTGGTAGTCAGCCACGCAGCGCAGTTTGCGGAGTGGCGTTTTCTTGCAAGCAACGGCACTCCGCTCCGCTACGTGCCTGGCTACGAACTCTGAACGGTTACCGCCGATGAAAAGGCGCAGATTTCAATTCTCAATGGGCAAATTATGAGCGGCAAACTGCGCGGACGCGCCTATCGGCTCATTCTCGAATGGATCGCGCTCCACCGTGACGAATTGATGGACAACTGGGAACGTGCGCGCCAGCACGAGGAACTCAAGCACATCGAAGGTCTTGAGTGAGCTGCCTCGAAAGGAAAAAAGATGGACAGTCTGATCGTCAGCAAATATCCTGACTGGATCGATGTGAGCGCCGTGGAGCCGCGTGAGAGGTTTACCGTGCATGTGACATTTTCCGATGGCACACTGCGCGACATCAATCTAGAACAATACCTCTACGGGCCCATCTTTGAGTCGATTCGCAACGATCCTGAGATGTTCCGCCGCGTCTTTGTCGATCACGGCGCGTTGGCGTGGCCCAACGGCGCCGATATTGATACGGACACTCTGTACTATGACGGACCCCCGCCCTGGGCTGAAGAATTGAAAGACGAAAAAGAATTCGCGCAGCGTTAGACGCAAAGGGGCAAGCCGCCCACCCGCGCCGCCGCCGACTGGACAGCACGTAGGTCCCCTGTGGACTGGAACACCAGAAATTCAAAGATCCGCTGAGGTTCAAGCGGGTCTTTTATTTGTACGCCCAGCCCAACTACCCAACCACTCCCTAACCCCCCAACTCCCCAAACGACTTGACCGCCTGTTCGGCATTCTCAAAAATCTCAAACACGCTGTTGAAACCCGACATTTCGAAAATCTCGGCGAGGCGCGGACTGAGGCAGCACAATTTGAGCGCGCCGCCGCGCGTCTGCGCCAGCCGCTGCGCGGCGAGGAGCGCGCGCAGTCCGTTCGAACTGATATAGCGCGTGTGCTCAAGCGTAACGACCAGGCGCACGTCGCCCGCGTCGATGTGCTGCTTCAACTCGGCTTCCAAAGGCGGCGCGCCCGCCGCGTCCAAGCGTCCCTGCGGTGCGATGATGGTAATTCCAGAATTCATCGGCGCCTCACTTTTTGATCTTCTTTAGCATCGTCAAGCGATTACCGTGCTTGGACGAAAAATCGAATTCGACCCGGTCCATCATCTTGCGCATAAAGAACATGCCCAGTCCGCCGATGTTGCGCTTGGAGAGCGGGTCGCGCGTTTTGGGCGGCGCGATCTTCTTCGGATTGAAGCGTTCGCCGAAATCCTGGATCGTGACGACAAAGTTCTTGCCGCGCGTTTCGCAGACAATGTCGATCGTTCCATCGCTGCGCCCGTGATACGCGTGCTCGACGACGTTCGCGCACGCTTCGTCCACCGCCATCTGCACGTCGTACACCTGGCTATCGTTCAAGCCGCTGGCGCGCGCGGCTTGCTCGATGAAATCCGAGATCTCGCCCAAGTGTTCCAGCCGGCTGCTCACAGTGAGAGAAAACAAATCTGCCATACGGATACTCTGTCGCGCAATTAGGGTGGGTTGCTGTCGCGCCGGAACAGGACAGCGCCGCTGCGCCCGCGTGCGTCTTTCCAGTTGCAGGTCAGCGTCGCTGCCGCCGCGTCCGCGCTGCAATCGAAATCCATCGCCGGGGCGAGCGGCGCGAGCGCCGTGAGTGTAACTGTCGGCGTGAGCGACGCGACCGCTGTCGGCGTATCCGTGCCCGGCGTCGGCGTCGCGGCGAGCGCCGCCGTTGGACTCGGCGGCGGCGCGGCGCCCGGCGCTGGAAAATCGACGTGGAAGGTGATGCCGTCGCTCTTGATCGTTCCCGACGTGATGCGCCCGGTGACGTCCGTACTGCCGGTGGTCATTCTGAAATCGCCGCGCAGCGCGGCGCCGGTCTGGCGGAGCGTCGCCGTGTAGGGCGTGGAGACCCAGCGCGCCGCGAACGAAACCGGCGTGGGCGTCGGCAGCGGCAGCGCCGGCACGCCGATAAAGCCGGAGATCGTCGGCGAGCGATCTAGTTGATGGTACGAATCAACCGCTTGCGCGAAGAGGTAGACGACGCCGGCAGTGGCGGGCGACCAATCGCACTGCGCGTTTTTCTGGGTGGAGAAGCGCGCGTCGACGGCGCAGATCAACTGCGGCATCGGCTGGTCTTGGGCATAGCCCCACAGTTCGATGTGGTCGAGTTCGGCGTTGCCTTTGCCGCCGAACGTCACGCGCACCGGCGCCGGCAAGTTGAACTTGTCGCTCGGCAAGATCAATTCCGCGCTGGGCGGGGCGGGCGGCAGCAGCCGCGGCGTCGCGGTGGCGCGGGGTGCGCGCGGGCGCGTCGGCGGGGCGGTCGGCGCGCGCGTCGGCGTCGGCTGACCGGACTGGAGGATGCTCACCATCAGCAGCGGCGACTGCTTGAAATTACCGTCCGCGTTGTACGCGCGCGCGGAGAGCTGATAATCGCCGAGCGTCGCGCTTTGCCACACGGTCTGAACCGTCATCGCGGTCTGGCGCGCCGGGTTGGCGCTCGTCGTGACGCTCGCTGTGTCTCTGCCAACCCAAAATTCGATGCGCTGGATGCCGCTCACGTCGAGCGCGTTGATGGTAACGGTAATCGGTTCGTTCACGAGCGCGTTCGTGCGGTCGAGTGTGAGGTTGATCGCCGGGGTGTGTGTATCGACCACCTGGACTTTGAGCGGCGCAGAGTCATTGGTCATGTCCTGGTTGTCGTGCGCGCGGACGACGAGCGTATGCGCGCCCGGCGTCAGCGCGAGCCACTGAAAGACGATGGGATAGGGCGAGAGACCGCTCGCGTTCGGCGAGGTGACGGAAGTGAAGAGTTGGTTATCGACGAGCAAATCCAACTGCGTGACCGCCACTTCGTCGATCGCGGCGGCTTGGATTTGCAGCAGCGCGCCGATCTCCACCTGGGGCGAACCGAGGGGATAGAGGATGACGGCGGTCGGGCGGCGCGTGTCCGGCGTGACGCTGACGGTCACTTCGTCCGGCGCGCTCGCGCGGTTCGTTAGATCGTACGCGACGACGCGCAAAGTATGGCTGCCTAAATCATTCGGCGTCCAGGGGATGAGCGCCGAGAAAACCGGCGGCGCGGGCGTCGGCGCGTTTTCCGCGCGCACGAGCGTGTTATCGTCGTAGAGTTCGATGCGCGCGATGCCGGCGTCGTCCGCCGCGTAGACGGTGATGGACAGGGGCTGGCTGACGCTGACCTGGGTGGTGGTGACCGGCGAGACGAGCTGCACCAGCGGGAGGATGGCCGATGCGCGCGGCGCGGTCAGTGTCGCGGTGATCGGCGCTGCCGGCAGGGGTGTTTCGGGCGCGGCGGTGGGAAAGGCGACGAGCGCGGGTGTGTCGCTGGCGGGACTCGCGGCGCGCGTGGGCGTTACCGCGCCCGGCGCCGGCGCGGCGATCGGTTCGCAGGCGCTGAGGGCGACCATGAAGAGCGACGCCGCGAGGAGGCGGCGTGGATTGATCGAGGGTTCCATCTCGCGGGCATTATAGCGCAAAACGGAAAGAGGTCAAAGAACGTTTGGCGGGTAATGCGGGCAGCCCGCGCGCCGGCGAGCCGCCTACGTCGCAAGTTGTGTACGATCACCAGCTGTTCAATCGCCTTCCGTCAGCTTGAGAAAAGGAGCGACTACTTTCGGATCGAAATGGGTACCCGCTGCCGATTGGATGTATTGGCGCGCTTGCTCTTTGCTCCACGCGGCGCGGTAGGGGCGATGAGAGCACAGCGCGTCCCAAACATCTGCCACGGCGAAGATGCGCGCCGCCAACGGAATCTGCTCGCCTTTCAATCCGCGCGGGTAGCCCGTCCCATCCCACTTTTCGTGGTGGCAATACGGGATTTCCAGAGCGGAATGGAGGTAGGCGATCGGCGCGAGCATTTCGTACGCGTACTGCGGATGCCGGCGCATCAGGACCCATTCTTCGTCGGTCAGCGTGCCGGGCTTGAGCAAGATGCTGTCGGGTACACCCATTTTGCCGATGTCGTGGAGCAGTGTGCCGCGCCGCACCTGCACGAGTTCCGCTTCACTGAACCCCATGACGCGCGCCAGCCGCTGGGTCAATTCCGCTACGCGCTGGGTGTGCCCTTGGGTCTCTTTGTCGCGCAGGTCGAGCGCGCGCGACCATCCTTCGATGGTGGCATCGTAAGCCATCGTGAGATCAAAGTTGGAGCGCTGCAGGTTGTTGAAGAGCGTGACATTATCGATGGCAATCGCCGCCTGCTCGCCGAGGGCTTGCAAAAAGCCCAGCCATTCCGCATCGGGTTCCAGCGGGGCGCGATGGAAGACTTCGAGCACGCCCTTGATCTGTCCTTTGGCGATGAGCGGCACGCCCCAGTAGCTGACGAAATTCTCGTTCACCAGCAAGGGGGTAGTGAGTAAGTTGCCCGGCTCTTTTAGATTCTTGATTTGGACGAGGCGGCGCTCTAAGGCGGCGCGCCCGGCATAACTCTCGCCCAAACGCAGCCGGGTTTGTTCGATGGCTTTGGTGTGAAAACCATGCCCGCTAAAGTATTCCAGCGCCTGTAAACTAGAGTTGAATAGCAAGACGGCGGCGGCATCCACGCCCAATTGCGCGGTGACCTGATGGAGGAGCGTTGCCAGACTGACGCGCAGATCGAAACTGGAAGTGATCACCCGGTCGATCTCACTCAGCGCGGTGAGATGCCGCAAGCGTCGCTCGGTCTGCTCGTGCAGGGTCTCGCGATGGATCGCGTTCGCGGCAATATCCGCGATGGCGGTAAGCAGACGGACTTCACCCGCGCTAAATTCACTTTGTCGCCCAACCCACAACGCGCCGATGGTTTGTTCCTGCACGGTGAGTGGAATACACGCGGCGACGCGCAGGTTGCCCATCAGGTCAGGTCTTGCCAGACGCGGATCGCTCAGCACGTCCGTGGATAGATAGGGCTGACCCGTGGCGATCACCAGCCCGCTCAAACCTCCGCCAGGCGGCAAGCGCACATTCATAAAGCCCGCCCAGTCGCCGCGTCCCAATTCAACCACGGCTACGCCGCTGACGGGCTCACGCATGACGAGGGTTGCGCCTTTTGCTTTCAACAGGTCAAGCGCTTGGTCGAGGATGATCGGCAGCATTTCGGCGCGGGTGGCTGCGGCGCGCAGCGCTGCGCTCACGTTGGCGATGGCGACCAGTTCGCGCTCGCGCTGTTTGCGTTCGGTGATGTCCTGCTTGACGGCGACCATGTGCGTGACCCGCCCCTGCGCGTCGAGCACCGGGGTGATCGTCTGCTCTTCGCTGTACAGCGTGCCGTCTTTGCGGCGGTTGATCATCTCGCCGCGCCAAACCTGCCCGGCGAGAACCGTGTCCCACAGATTCTTGTAGAACGCCTTGTCGTGCAAGCCGGAGCGCACGAGGTCGCGCTGGTTGCGCCCCTGACTTTCCTCCGCCGTGTAACCGGTGAGCGCGGTGAATGCCGGATTGATCCATTGGAGGTTCCCGTCTCGGTCGGTGATGACGATGGCGTTGGCGACGGACTCGAGCGCAGTTGCCTGCCGGCGCAGTTGCTCTTCCACACGCTTGCGCTCGGTGATGTCGCGAAAATTTAGAACGATTCCCGCGACGCTCTGATTCGTAAGTAAATTGCCGCCGCGCCCCTCCAAGCTGCGCCACGATCCATCGGCGTGGCGCGCGCGGATTTCCATTCTACCCG
Organism: Chloroflexota bacterium; assembly: GCA_037445855.1. GTDB lineage: Bacteria > Chloroflexota > Anaerolineae > UBA4142 > UBA4142 > DAIDTM01. Next base: position 16,626 of record JBBIJS010000018.1, read on the forward strand.
CAGGGACATCCGGATGTTCGAGACGCTGCGCCATTGCCTGCATCGCACTCTGCAAATCTTCTGGATGAACAAACTCGTAGATGCTCTTGCCGGCTACCGCAGCCGCCGTGTAACCCAACAGACTTTCCACGGCTGGACTAGAATAGCGCAGCGTTCCGTCCTGGTTCAGGACGATGATGAGGTCAGAGGCATTTTCGACGAGCGCGCGTAAGCGCTCTTCGCTCTCGCGCAGCGCCTCCTCCACCCCCACCCGCTGGCTGATATCGCGGATGTTGCATTGGATGACTTGTTCGCCGCCGACCCTGTACACGTGGCTGACGAATTCCACTTGGATCAGCCGCCCGTCTCTCGCTTTCAGCGGCAAATCTTCATAGCGGATGTACGCATTCCTCTGGAGAGCACGCAAGTCCGCTTTGCTCGCCTCGACATCTTTGAACGCGCCGACCTCCCACAATTTCTTCACCAAGAACTCTGCGCGCGAATACCCCAACATTTCGATCAAGTACGGGTTGACGTCCGTGATCGCGCCCGTCTTCGCATCGAGAATGAGTATGCCGTCCTGCGCTGTCTCAAAGAGCCGTCGATAACGCGTCTCGGAAATCCGGAGCGCATCCGCCGCCGGCTGGGATGCACCCTTCACCGTTGCCGCCCGGCGGCGCGGCGGCGGCAGCCGTTTTGTTTTGTCGGTACGTTTCATTTTTCCAACCTTCTTTTTCCGCATGCGTGTTACAGAAAACAAAAACGCCTCCGCGCGCGGAAACCTTTGCGCGACGAAGCCGTAATCAATTTATCACGCTCGATCAGAAGGCAACCTGCAATTTCCGCATAGTACGGGGGAGCATTATTGGACCTCCCAAAAAACTAATCCGAAAGGGACTGGCGTACCCTATCGCGCCACGTTCGTCCCCGCCGGACTGGGGTCAAAGCAAGCTCCCTAATATTACTGCGAATCGCTCAGCGCGTCAATGAATCCAGAGTCCCAATGGCGCAGCACGGTGCAAATCAAAATACTCACGAAATACTCACGGAGGCGCGGCGCGCTTGAGGATTGCCGATCATCCTCCCCCAGTTCCCATAATTCCGCCTTCCGTCATTGCGCGCACGTCGAGAATCTTGTCCAGTTGCTCCGCGGTGAGGTAACCTTTTTCGATCACCACCTGCCGGATCGGCACGTTGCGCGCCATCGCTTCCTTCGCGACCTCGGCGGCTTTCAAGTAGCCGATCACCGGATTGAGCGCGGTGACGAGCACGGTGGACTTGGCGAGCCATCCTTCCGCTTTCTCGCGATTCGCGGTGATGCCGACGACGCATTTCGTCGTGAACGCAGCGACCGCGTGGATCAAAATGTCCATCGTCTGGAACAAGTTGTAAGCGATGATCGGCATCATCACGTTCAGTTCGAGTTGTCCGGCAGCCGTCGCGAGCGACACGGTGAGATGATTGCCCATCACCTGATAGCACGCCATGTTCAGCATTTCCGCCAGCACCGGATTCACTTTGCCCGGCATAATCGACGAACCCGGCTGCACCGCCGGCAAACGAATCTCGTCCAAGCCGGTGGTCGGTCCAGAAGCGAGCAAGCGAAAATCATTCGCGACGCGCGTCAGCGTAAGCGCGAGCGTGTTCATCGCCGCGGAAAAATCCGCCGCGTCCGCCAGCGACTGCATCGACTCGAACTGGTTGCCGCTCGACCGCACGTTCAGCCCAGTCAATGCATTGATTCGTTCGATCATGCGCTGATGGTATGGCGGAGGCGCGTTCAGCCCGGTGCCGGTCGCCGTGCCGCCGATGCCGAGCCGCCGCAGCCGGTCGCCCGCCGTCGCGATGCGCTCGCGGTCGTTCCGCACCGCTTGCGCGTATCCGCCAAACTCCTGCCCCAGCCGCACCGGCACCGCGTCCTGCAAATGCGTCCGCCCGGATTTCACGATGCCGTCGAACTCGCGCGCCTTGGCGGCGAGCGCGTCCGCGAGCGCGTCGAGCGCGCGCAGCAGTTCGTCCAGCCGCCAGAGCGCACCGAGGCGGATCGCGGTCGGGATCGTGTCGTTCGTCGACTGCGCCATGTTCACGTGATCGTTCGGATTCACCGGCTTGGTCGCGTCGTCGAGCGTGTAGCCCAGCAGCTGGTTCGCGCGGTTCGCGATGACTTCGTTCACGTTCATATTGTGCGACGTGCCCGCGCCGGCTTGGATCGGATCGACGACGAACTGCAACGCCCACTTGTCGTCGATCACTTCCTGCGCGGCGGCGATGATCGCGTCCGCGAGTTTTTGATCGAGCAAACCCAGGTCGCGGTTGACCTCCGCGGCGGCGCGTTTGATCGTCGCCATCGACCAGACGAAGGCGCAGTACGGCTTTAGCCCGCTGATCGGAAAATTTTCGATCGCGCGCTGCGTCTGCGCGCCCCACAGTGCGTCGCTTGGCACGCTAACGGTTCCGAGCGAATCTTTTTCGGTGCGGTACGCCATTTCATCCTCCGAAACATATCTGGGACGCCGACCAACGCTGACGAACACAGACAAAGGGGTTTTTCGGCGTTCGTATTAAGGCACGCAGCGAAGCGGAGTGCTGTTCCTTGCGCGCAAACGCCACTCCGCACACTCCGCTACGTGGCTGACTACAAATTGAACGCTTGTTTTTCTCCAGTGTTCGTCAGTGTCCAATCAAAAAGCGGGATTTCCATCCCGCCGTGGCAGCGCTACTTGCTCAGCAAATCGATCTGGAGCTTCGCCTGGTTCTTGAGCAGCATGTGTCCGCTGCCGTTGAGCACTTGCTGCAACTCCTGGCGCGCCGCGTCCTTCTCGCCGCGCCGCGCGTAGAGGACGCCGAGATAATAGTGCGCGTGGTCGAGCAGCGGCGCGAGCGCGGCGGCTTGCTGGAATTCTTTGAACGCGGCGTCCCAGCTGCCTCCCGCATAATATCCGCTGCCGAGGTTCAGGTGCGCCTGCGCGTTCTGGGGCTCTTGCTTGACAGCATGTTCAAATTGATCGATCGCCTGATGCACGGTCAGTTCGGGTTCTTTCGTTTTGCGGTCAGCCATTGGGTTGCTCCTAAAGCAAAGATTCGATGACCATATTCTAGCGCAGCTGCGTTGGAAATTCGTAATCGTTCAGTAGGGGCGAGGCATTCGCCAAACGTAGAGTGCTGGAAAAGTTGGTTGGTATATGCCGACCTTGACGAGACGAAATATCTGATTGGGCGAATGCCTCGCCCCCTACGACAACGCGGCATCCCCTGAACGGTTACGTTTGGCAAATCCAATTCTTTACCACAAAGACACGAAGGGTAAAGCAAAATCCTCTACGGTTTTCGCTAAATCTTTGGGTCTTGGCGCCTTCGGCGTGAATTCCTAGATGATCTCTCAGCGGTTGATGACCGGGATCGACGCGCCGGCAATCAGCTCGCCTTGCGCGGCTTGCACGTTCATCACGCTCACCCGCGCGGCGACCGCTTGCGCCAATTTCTGGAACACCTGCGCGTACGGCGAAGCCGGCTGCGCGGCGGTGATCGGCTTGCCGGTGTCGCCGCCGACGCGAATCGCGAGGTCGAGCGGAATCTCGCCGAGGAAAGGCACGTGGAACTTTTCCGCCATCTTCTGCGCGCCGCCGTGCGCGAAAATATCGGTGCGCTCGCCGCAGTGCGGACAGAGAAAATACGACATGTTCTCGACCACGCCGATGACCGGCACTTCCAGCTTTTGGAACATCGCGATGCCCTTGACGACATCGGCGAGCGCGACGTCCTGCGGCGTCGCGACGACCACGCCGCCGGTCAGCGGCACCGATTGCGCCAGCGTCAATTGCGCGTCGCCGGTGCCGGGCGGCAGGTCGATCACGAGGTAGTCCAGTTCGCCCCAGTCCACGTCGCTCAAGAATTGGCGGATCGCGCTGTGCAGCATCGGTCCGCGCCAGATGACCGCTTGCTCCGCCGGAACGAGAAAGCCCATCGACATCAGTTTGACGCCATACGCTTCCAGCGGAATGATGCGCTGATCTTTCGTCGCGCGCGGCGGCGCGTTGATGCCCATCATGATCGGGATGTTCGGACCGTAAATGTCCGCGTCCATCAAGCCGACCTTCGCGCCCATCTGCGCGAGCGCGACCG
>JBBIJS010000019.1:0-1100 GCA_037445855.1 Chloroflexota bacterium
TACGACGACGTGCTGCTCGTGCCGCAGTACTCGGACGTGGAATCGCGTAAAAAGTTGTCCACGCGGACGATGCTGACGCGCAAACTCGCGCTGCAAATTCCGATCCTCTCGGCGAATATGGACACGGTCACCGAGAGCGAGATGGCGATTGCGATGGCGCGCGAGGGTGGTATCGGCATCATTCATCGCTTTATGAGCATCGAGGAGCAGGTGCGCCAAGTGACGCGCGTCAAGAAAGCGGAATCGTTCGTCGTGGATGATCCGATCGTTTTGAATGTGTCGCACACTGTAGGCGACGTCAAGCGGATCGTCGCGGAGACAGGCAGCGGCGGCATTCTGATCACCGATGAGAACGCGCGTCTGGTCGGCATCGTCACGACGCGCGATCTGCTTTTTGAGAACGATGACGCCAAGCCGGTGACGCAGGTGATGCGCCGCGAGGTCGTCACCGCGCCGCCCGGCACGACATCGCAGCAAGCGATGGCGATCCTGCACGCGCGCCGCATCGAAAAATTGCCGCTGGTGAATGGCGATGGGCGCGTCGTCGGCTTGATTACGCAAAAGGACTTGACGAAGAGCGAGCAGTTTCCGAAAGCGACGAAAGACGCGCGCGGGCGGCTCGCGGTCGGCGCGGCGGTCGGCGTGAAAGAGAAAGAATTAAAGCGCGTCGAGAGTGTGCTGGCAGCCGGCGCAGACTGCATCGTCGTGGACATCGCGCACGGCGATTCTTTGCAAGAGATCGAGATCGTCAAGAAGATTCGGAGCCATTTTCCCGACGCGCAAATTATCGGTGGGAACGTCGCCACCGCGGACGGGACCAAACGATTGATCGACGCTGGCGCGGACGCGGTCAAAGTCGGCGTGGGTCCGGGTGCGGTGTGCATCACGCGTGTCGTCGCCGGCGCAGGCGTGCCGCAGTTGTCGGCGGTGATCGAGTGCGCGCAGATCGCGCGCGATGCGGACATCCCTGTGATCGCCGACGGCGGCATTCGCAATTCGGGCGACATCGCCAAGTCGCTTGCCGCGGGCGCAGCGACGGTGATGATCGGCAGTCTGCTCGCCGGCACGGACGAGAGTCCCGGCTTGATGATGACGCGCAA
>JBBIJS010000019.1:1200-6455 GCA_037445855.1 Chloroflexota bacterium
TCGGCAGTCTGCTCGCCGGCACGGACGAGAGTCCCGGCTTGATGATGACGCGCAAGGGACATCGCTACAAGACGTCGCGTGGAATGGCGTCGGTTCAAGCGAACGCTGACCGCAAGACGCGCGAAGGCGAGGGCTGGATCACGCAAGAGGAAATCGACGAGTACGTGTCGGAGGGCGTGGAAGCGGCGGTGCCGTATCGCGGCAAAGTGAAAGAGGTGCTGGCGCAGCTGATCGGTGGGATTCAATCGGGGATGAGCTACAGCGGCGCTCATTCGATTGGAGAATTACAGGCGAAAGCGGTCTTGGTGCGGATGACGCCACTGGGAATGAAAGAATCGATGCCGCACGATGTCGAGGTGTTGTGAAGAAAAGACCTTCCAGGTTTCAAAAACCTGGAAGGTCTTCTTTAGCGCGTGAACTGCTGAAAGGTCAGAAAGTAGCGGACGTGGAAGCGGTCACGCTTGTAGGCAACACTGTACAACGCCAATCCGCTGATCTTGTCGCTGGGCGCGCCGTCCACCGAGATGGTGCTGCCGTCGGCTTCCCAGGCATAGTTGCAGTTGCACATATCGGATGCGGATTTCTCAGGCCCGATGTCGTTGACGCCGGCGCGGCTGCCATCCGTTTTGATGACGATGAGTGGCGCGCTAGTTCTCGCGCCGCTGGCGGAAAGTAGCGTCACGTAGATGCTCGTTCCCTTGCCGCCGCCCGGCAAGTTCGGGCAGTTATTCCCCGGGTCTTCCTGGTCGCAGTACAACGCTTTGGTCAAATGCCAGTACGATTGTCCTGGCGCGGCACTTGCCGGCGCGAACTTGGCGCTGCCGGGCCATCCATCCGGATAGGAGGGTAACCAATTGGTCGCCGCGACTGGCGCGGGCGCCGGCGTCGCGGTCGCGCGCGGGCGGCGCGTCGGGGTGTGCGTGGGCGTGATCGTCGCGGTGGGCGTGAGCGTCGGCGTCGCGGTCGGTACCAGCGTTGGCACGCCGGTCTCGGTGGGCAACGGCGTGTCGGTGATCGTCGGCGTCGCGGTGGTCGCGATCAGCGCGACGGCGTTGTCCGTGGAGCCAAGCGCGACCGCCAGCGCCGCTACTTGGGCGGCGTAGGGCTGATCTTGCGCCGCATATTTTTTCGCGAGCGCGTCGACGCGCGCGTTGATTTTGGAATCGTGCAGCTGCGCGAGGCGAGCCTTCGCGCTCTGGAGGTTTTGATCGAAGGCGTAATCACTCGCGGTCAGGACGATATATTCATCCTGTGATGAGGATTTGAGGTCGGCGACGTCGACGTTCGTGATCTGCACGGGCTGGGCGATCCAACCCACCCATAGCCCGAGCAATAGTCCGCCGATCAACCCGAGGGCGATGACGGCGATCAGTAAGCGGGAGCCAAGTCGCAAATGCGTCACGCACACTCCTGTTATCGAATGGTGCGCTGCCAGGTCAGCAGGAAATTTACGTGCCGCTTGAGTGGCAAGCCCAGCCCATAGACGCGATCGCTTGGCAAGCCATCGACCCACGCGAAGTACGACCCGCTTTCGCCGCGATCGGGCGCGTAGGACGCCCACAGCGGAATGTTCGCTTCGCCGCGCTCATTCGTCATTGCGTCGGTCTTGTCATTGGGCCAGCCCTGCCACACTCTCTGAAATTCCAGCGGCTGCGCGTGTTCGTCCAAAACGGTGTAGTAGATGTGATGATTCCCGCCGGCTTCATCCGGCGCTTGATAGACCGCGCGAACGAGTTTCCAGTACTCATGCCCCGGCTGAACTTCCGCCGGTTCGACCGCGGCGCTGAGCGCGTCCAATCGCCAGTCCCATTCAAATTCGAGGAGCGTGGCGCTGGGATCAGGCAAGCGAGGTGGCGGAGTTGGGATCGGCGCGGGCGGCGGCACATCCGCCACGGGCGCCGGCGGCGCAACCGGGCGCGGCGGCGGCGCGCTGATCGGAGTTGGAGGAATCGATTCGGGCGCGGGCGGTGGCGGCATAAGCGGCGCGGCGATTGGCGCTGGCTCTTTATCCAGATGGAGCGACATATCCAGCGACGCTGGCGCGGATTCATCCTCCGGGAATAATGCCGACAAGCCGGGTCGCGCGAGCGCGGGCGGCACCACCATTGCCTCCGGCGCGGCGTTGGGCGCGCTGTCCACGACGCGCGGGATGAGCAAGGTTTGACCGACGCGAATCAGGTCCGGCGTGGCGAATTGATTGAGCGCGGCGATGTTTTGCCAGGTCGTTCCGAATTGCTTGGCAATCTTGGAGAGCGTATCGCCGGACGAGACGACGTACTTGAGCGGCGCAAGTTGAGTGGGCGCGGTGACCGCCGGCTGGAGCGACGGCGGCGCGGGCTGGACGCCCGGCATTCGGCGCGCGAGGTTCGGCATGGCTTTCACCGCGTCGACCACCGGCAATTGATCGCCGAGCGTTACGCCAGCGACCGGGACGGTTGGAAAGCCGGCGCGTCCGCTGCTGCCTTTGGGCAGCGCGCGTTTCCAGTATGCCGAATACCACGCGGCGCTTTCAGCGCCCGCCGATTCCACCATCTGCTGCGGCGCGGCGGCGAAGTAATAATCCGGCGCTTGGCGCTGCATATAATCGAATAGCGCGACGATCGAGTCGCGGTGCGCGTCCGGCGTTATGCGCGGATAGCGCGCGTCCTCGCGGCGTCCAACGCGATAGCCGCCCGCCGTGCTAATGATCGGAATCGAGCGACCGAGGTATTTCATCGCGAGTGAATCGTACCACTCAAACTCGCGGAAGCAGGCATGATTCTGCTGGAGCGTTGGCGTGGGATTCTTGGCGGCAGCGCGCATCGTATTGATTTCATCGACTGTGTCCGCGCGTCCGGTCGAGTTATTCCACCAGGTCCACTGCGCGTACGCGCCCGCGTCGCGCTGGGACGCCATGAGCGGCTGACCGCTGCGGTTGATCGGATCATCCGGAAATTCGATGGGGCGATTCTGCGCGTCATTGTGCAACGCGATCCAGCAGCCCTCGAGCAAAATATCCTGTCGCCCGAGCGCGACGAGCGCGCCCATCAAATCCATCGCGCCGCCGCCGCTGATGGCGGGCAGTCCGGGATAGCCGCCGGCGGCGAGGATAAAGCGCGCGTCGAACAGCCAGTTGAGCGCGACGAGCTTGGCGGACTCGAGTGAATCGCCGGGCATCGCGGCATTCTTCCACTCGGTCGTGAGATCCGGCTCGTTGTTCGTCTCAAAGTACCGCACGCCGGCGGCGATCAAGCGGCGGAGCGTTTCCTCTTCGGCGGCGTTGATGTGACCGGGGTTCGGCTCCGGGCTGTCGTTGGGCGGCGGGTCGCTGCGGAGGATTTGGACGACAGGAAAGATGCCGGCAGCGACCAGTTTCTCGCAGAAGGGCAGACTATCGCCGCGAGTATCGAGCAGATTGAACCATTTGACGCCCAGCGCGACCAGCTCGCTGATCCAATAATCGTAGCCCTCCGTGCCGCCGGCCCAACCGGTGCTGGCGCTGCCGACAAGCCCGCGCCCGTTATCGCTGGGCGGGCGTGGGAAATCTTTCAGATCTTTCGGCATGGATTGCCTCCACGAGATTTGCGGGTTTCAAATGAATAATTGCAGTTTCTGTTTATCGATCGATCACGCGAATCGGACCGACAAAAATCCGGTCGCCGATCGGCTGGCCTTTCGCGTCGTAGACGGCGAGCCGGTCGCCGTTTTCAGGATAGACGCCCAGTTCAAGCGGATAGATGCCCGCGGGCGTCTCTGGGTCAAACTTGAGTTCGATTCGCATATCACGCGACAGCGGAGAATCCGCCGCTGCCCAGATGTGATCCTGGTCTCCCAGCGCGTGAACAAACACGCGGTACGATGCCGGCGCGGCGCTCCAGCGGAGTTGGATCTGCAATGTCGCGCCGCGCGTGACTTGGACCCCATCCATGGTTGCGGCGATGAGCGTCGTGCGCCCATCAAAATCCAGATTCCACGGTCCGCTCGATGATTCGGCGCGCAATGTAGTGAGTGTCACTGTATCACCGAGCGATTTTCCCGTCTCGTCGGTTATCGTGAACCGCTTGTTGTTCGCGGGATCGTACAGCCCGACCTCGACACGCCATTGGTCGGGAGCGGGCGCGGTGATCGGAATCAACAGGCGGTACGAATCTACGGCAATGCCAGACGCTGGCAGCGCGCTTGGATTTCCCATGCCGATCAAGCTATCGCGCTGCGCGACGATGACGCCCGCGGAGTTGACGAGGTGCACGAATTCCGCCACCTCGCGGTTCGATGGGGCAGGGAGGCGCTGATACAGTGTGACGGCGACGGTCCCACCCGGCTGAACCGTGGTCTGATCTACCGACGTCGCTAGCCAAGCGCTGCCATTTGAAAAGCGCAGATCGAGCCGCGACGCGTTTGACGGCAGAGGATTCTCGGCGATCACGGTCGGCGCGTACGCCGGCGCGATGAACGCCATCGGCGCGACCAGCGCGGCGATCGCTTGTGCGCCGCCCATCGCTATGGTTACCCAAGATGTGAGGCGCGCGGGCATAAGCGCCGTGACGCCCCACGCCCACAGCACCGCGTACGCTGGCAGCGCGGTGAAGAGCAACCGTCCTTGCGACGCGGTGATCGACAGATTATAGTTCACGAGCGCGGCAAAAGTGACGATACACCAGAGCGCGAGCACGCCAATACCCAGCGACAGCTGTCGTCGCCGGACAATCGCGGCAGCCATCCCGACGATTCCGATGACTGCCAGCGCATCGAAGAAGGTATAAAACGCGGGCGACGCGAGGATGCTCATCCATCCAAACACGCCCCAGGTTGAAAGGCGCAGCCCCTCGCTCTCGGCGGCAAACCAGCGTAGCAGCGTGATAGGCGCCGGTCGTTCGCCGATGATCGATAGAACGAGCGACAGTCCGGTTGGATCGCCGTAGAGTTGCGCGTTGCGGATGTACCACCAGCCCGCGATCAACGCGGCAATTACAATGACGATGGCAGAAGCCCGAACCAAGGCGCGCCATTCGCGCTTGGGCGCAGAGACGATCAGGAGCACCAGGACTGCCAACGGTATCAGCGTGACTGTGTTGAATTTGGCGAGCAACGCGCCGCCAATCAGGATACCCACGATCGCCGCGCGTGGGTTGGTCAGTCCGCGCCGCAGTATCCGCGCGAGCTGCCAGAGTGTTGCCGCGGTCAGTGTCGTCGCAAGATTATCGTTGTTGATCGCGCTGCTGATGAACACGAACTGCGGGAGAAATGCGACGAACGCGGCTGCCGCGAGCGCGATG
>JBBIJS010000019.1:6555-20478 GCA_037445855.1 Chloroflexota bacterium
GATGAACACGAACTGCGGGAGAAATGCGACGAACGCGGCTGCCGCGAGCGCGATGGTCGATCGATCTGGAAAGACCTCGCGCGCGAGGCAGTAGGTCAGGACAACGGTCGCCGCGCCGAGCAGCACAGAATACAGGCGCAACAGATGGACCGCGAGCGGTGCGCCGCGGTACGGAAACCCTTCGTCCGAGTTGTGAAGGAACGCGTTGCGGTTATCGTTGCTTGCCGCTGCCGGTATGCCGATGCGCGCGAAGGGATTGAGCGCCGGCGTGTGCGCCAGAGCGCGCGCGTCGATCCATCCAACGATTGCCGCGCCGAGTGTGTAGTAGAGCGGCGCTTGGGAACCTTCCTGCGCCCACGCTTGCTTTTCGCTCGGCACGACGACGGGAAAGGCGTGCGCGACCGCGATTTCGCGGACGTAGGCATAGTGCCAGTTTTCGTCCGGCGCTTCAAAGACCGGCGTTGTGTTGCTGTAGAAAATGCCCAGCGCGATAAAGAGCGCGACGATCAAGACCAGCCAGCGCGATTCGACCTGGTGCGAAGGCACGATGGATCACAGCTCCAGCGAAATCGGATAAGGCGATGGCGGCTCGTCGTCGGTTGGTTTCTCCAGGCGCAGTAAGCGTTGCCGATGATACCGGCTGATGACCTGTCCCAGTTTTTTGTTCAAGCGCGCGCTCTTCTTCACTCCTGTCCGGTCGAGCGAATACTCGAGCAATGCGCCAAGCGTCGCGAGTCCGTAAACGACGCTGCGTTGAAAGTTCACGGTCGACGCTTCTTTGAAATAGCGGGTTGGCACGGCGATCTCGGCAATCTTGAATCCAAAGGCAACGGCTTGAACGATGACCTGCGTGTCGAAGACAAAGTTCTCCGAGTTGAGCACGAACGGGATCGTCTCGAGCAGGCGGCGGCTGTAGGCGCGAAAACCGGTGTGGCATTCCGAAAGGTGTTGGCGCAGCACCAGGTTTTCGCTCATCGTCAGAAATCGGTTTGAAATGTACTTGTAGCGCGGCATTCCACCGGCGAGTGTGCCGCTGCTCAGAAAACGCGAACCCAGCACCAGGTCAGCGCGGCTCTGCACAATCGGCTGAATCAGTTCGGGGATGAGGCGCGAATCGTACTGGTAATCCGGATGGAGCATGACGACGATGTCGGCATCGGCTGCCAGCGCGTGCAGGTAGCACGTCTTTTGATTGCCGCCGTAGCCGCGATTCTGGATGTGGACGACGACCTGCATGCCGAGCCGCTGCGCGATCGTGACGGTCTCGTCCTGGCTGACGTCATCGACGAGGATGATCTGGCTGACGATGCCCGCGGGAATATCGGCGTAGGTTTTCTGAATCGTCTTGGCGGCGTTGTACGCCGGCATCACGACCACAACTTTAAGTTGCGCGGAGGATTGCCGTACGGTGTTCTGTTCCATCTTGAACGCTTTTCATTCTTCGACGCGCCACCACTCCAGCGCCGCTTTGTATTGTTCCAGCTGCTCGTTTGGAATTCTCAAGTACATTCCGTGCGCCTCGACGGCGAGGGAGCCGTCCGCCAGACGAATCTCGCCGCGCCCTTCGAGCACGCGCCCGGTTTTCTTGGTGATCTCGCCTTTGAGTTTCAGCGGCGCGCCAACGGGCACAGGTTTCCGAAAACGCATTTCGAGTTTCGCGGTCATGCACCACAGGTCGCCCGCAATCGCGGTGCGCCCGATGATTTCGTCGAGCATCGCGGTGAGGATGCCGCCGTGCATCACGCCGGGGTACCCCTGCTCCTCTTCACGCGGGATGTAATCGGCGTAGACGCAGCCGTCGGGCGCGGTGTAGAAATGCATGTGTAAGCCGATGGGGTTGTCGCGTCCGCAGACGAAGCACATTTTGCTGCTAGGTTGTTTTTGCATTCGCCGCTTCGTCCAGAACGCGCGTGAGGTTCTCGAACAGCTCCGGCGCGAGGACTGCGCCGCGCTTGGCTTTGCGCAGCGTCTCTTTCAGATCTTCCACCCGCGCCACTGGCGCGGTCGGCTCGTCGAGCGTCAACTGCGCGCGGGGATCGCTGAATACAATATAGCCGTCGATCGGCACGGCCGCGGCGTGATCGACCTTGTCGGCTAGCCAGGTTCTCATTTTGGCGATGTCGTCGCGCAGTTCCGCCGCCGGATTGCCCAATCCTTCCTGCCCCATGCCGCCCAACAGCCGCGAGATCTGAAACGGTCGCCGCCATTTCTCGCCGGCGCAAATGATCGGACCGTCCTGCGATTTGACTTTGAACACCAGCAAGCCGGTGGGCGACAGCAAGACGTGCGCGGCGGGCAGGAGAAAACTGTAGAGGTGATTCTTGTTATCGAATCCCTTGAGCGCCTTTTCCAACGCGTGATCGGCGCGCGGTTCTTTGATGTACTTGTTCGCTAGAATCGCGCCGACGTAGGCGAGCAGAAAGCCGCCGAAGAGCAAGGCGTAGGCGACGCCAATGGGAAAGGAATTGTTGAACGAGGTAATTAGCGAGCCGAGTAGGATTGCCAGCCCGCCGAAAGTGGCATAGCGCGCGATCTTGGTCTGGCGTTCGATCAGTTTCTCATTTGTGGTGAGGCGCATGATCATTTCCCCTTGTATTTTCCCATCACGAGGCACGCGTTCTGTCCGCCCAAGCCGAACGAGTTCGACAGCACGACATCGACCGTGGCGTTTCGCGGGCGGTTGGGAACGTAATCGAGGTCGCACACCGGGTCGGGCGTTTCGTAGTTGGCGGTCGGATGGATCCTTTGATCGCGGATCGTCATCGCGCAAGCGACGGCTTCGAATGCGCCGGCAGCGCCCATCGAATGTCCCAGCATTGATTTGGTGCTGCTGATAGGAATCTGGTACGCGCGCTCGCCGAAGACAGTCTTGACGGCGAGTGTTTCACCCGCGTCGTTCAGCGGCGTGGACGTGCCGTGCGCGTTGATGTAATCCACATCCTCGAGGGTGACGCCAGCGTTTCGCATCGCGTCCTGCATCACGCGCGTCGCGCCGATTGCCTGCGGGTCGGGCGCGGCAAAGTGATAGGCGTCCGAGTTGGTCGCGTAGCCGAGGACTTCGGCGTAAATCTTGGCGCCGCGCGCGAGCGCATGTTCCAATTTTTCCAGGACCAGAATCGCCGAGCCCTCGCCGACGACAAAGCCGTCGCGGTTCTTGTCGAACGGGCGGCTGGCGTGCGCCGGGTCATCGTTGCGCGTCGACATCGCGCGCATCACGCCGAACGCGGCGAAGACGATCTCGGAGATGATCGCGTCCGCGCCGCCGCTGAGCATGATGTCTGCGTCGCCGCGACGGATGATCTCCGCCGCCGCGCCGACGGCGTGCGTGCCCGCGGCGCACGCGGTGACGACGGTAGCGTTGTGCCCGCGCGCGCGGTAGCGCTCGGCGAGATAGAACGCTGGCATATTCGGCAGAATCACCGCGGCGAGAAAGGGGCTGACGCGGTCGGGTCCCTTTTCCAAAAAGACCTTGTGCGCCTCGATCGCTTCGACGAACCCGCCGAGCGCGGTGCCGAGCAAAACACCGGTGCGCGGGTCTTCGGCAAAATCGCCGTTGTAGCCGGCGTCTGCGAGCGCGTGCTTGGCGGCGGCGAGAGCAAAGATCGTGGCGCGTCCCATCCGCCGCGCGTCCTTGGTGTCGACGTACTGGGTTGGCTCGAACCCTTTGACTTCGGCGGCAATCTTTGTTTTGTAGTTGCTCGGATCGAACAAGGTTGCCGTCGCGATGCCGGATTTTCCAGCCAGGAGATTGTTCCACAATTCTTCCGGCGAATCGCCCAGCGGAGTGATCGCGCCCATGCCGGTAATGACCACGCGGGTGCGTTTGGGGCGCGCTTGCATTTGCAGCATTGCCAGCGTTTCTGGATTGAGTTGTTGCCCGGAGAGCATTTCGACCGGCGGCAGATCGAGTGTACGCGTGGCGGTCGGTGCGCTGGGATTGAGAGGGTCGCGCGCGTTAGGACTCGAAGACATTCATTCCTCCCGATTATTGCAATCCGCTCCGGATTGCGTCGAGCATATTTCCTTCCACCGCGCGCTTGGCGACGCGGATGGCGTTCTTGATCGCTTTGGCATTCGAGCGCCCATGTCCGATGATCGCCACGCCGTCGACGCCGAGCAGAATGCCGCCGCCGATTTCGGCGTAATCCAGCCGTGCGCGCAGCGCGTCGAACGCAGGTTTGGCGAGCGCGGCGCCGAGCACGGCGATGGGGCGCTTTTTGATTTCCGATTTGATAAAGCCGACGAGCACCGACGCGAGTCCTTCACTTAGCTTGATGACGACATTGCCGGCGTAACCGTCGGACACAATCACATCGGCGACGCCATTCGGCACATCTTTGCCTTCGGCGTTGCCGACAAAATTCAGTTTACTATTCTTGAGCAGCGCGTACGCTTCGCGGACGACGAGCGGACCCTTGCCCTCTTCCTCGCCGTTGGAGAGCAGCGCGACGCGCGGGCTGGCGATGCCCATCACCTTCTGCGCGTACGCGGAACCCATCACCGCGAATTGGTAGAGATATTCCGGCTTGACTTCCGTGTTCGCGCCAATGTCGAGCAGGAATGCCCAGCCGGTCGCCGTGGGATAGATCGAGCCGAGCGCGGGGCGCTCGATTCCTTTCAGCCGCCCCAGCCCGAAGAGCGCCGCCGCCATCGCCGCGCCGGAGTTGCCGGCGGTGACGAACGCAGCGGCTTGTTTCTGGCGCACCATCCGCACCGCGAGGTTCATCGACGCGTCTTTTTTTGCTTTGACCGATTCAACATGCTCGGTCATGCCGATTTCGGTCGGCGTGTGAACGATCGGCAGATCCAAGCCGCGCGTGTCGTGCCGGGCAAGCTCGGACTTGATTCTGCTTTCGTCGCCGACGAGAACGACAGTGATTCCGAATTCGCGCGCTGCCATCACCGCGCCTTCTACATCCGGCGCCGGACGGGCGTCGCTGCCCAGCGCGTCGAGCGCAATTTTCAAGTTGCAACTCCTGTTATCTCGAATGCGTTCCCATTCTTGGTACAGTTTCCACTTGCGCTATTTTACTCGAACTCGCATGAATTGGCAAGGTTTCTTTTTTTGCGGACTTGTGCTACAATATTTGCAGAGGCGCATCCAATCTCAGACGGAGTATCGAAACATGCAAGTTCTCTTCCTGCAGAACGTCCCGGGTGTGGGCAACGCCGGGGAAGTCAAAAAAGTGGCGGATGGCTACGCGCGTAACTATTTGTTGCCGCACAAGTTGGCGGTGACTGCGACCGAAGGCGCGCTCAAGCAAGCCGATGGAATCAAGCAGGCGGTCATCCGTCGCGAAACCAAAACGCTCGCGGAAGCGCAGGAGCTGGCGAAGCTGATCGAGAAGGCAACGCTGACGTTCCGCGCGAAAGCAGGGGAGGGCGACCGGCTGTTTGGGTCGATTACCTCCGGCGATATCGCGGACGCGCTGGCGCGTGAGAAAGGCATCACCGTCGACAAACGCAAAATCGAGCTGCCCAGTCCGCTCAAGGAATTAGGTTCGCATCAAGTTGCGATCAAACTTCATCCGGAGGTCATCGCGAAAGTGCCGGTCGTGATAGAAAAGGAAGCGGCTTAGGCGAGGCGCACATGCAAGAGAATGTGATAACCCAGGCATTGATTCGACAAATCGCCGCGCGCGTCAAGTGCGCCGTGTGCGGTCACCATTTTGGCACGAGCGACATCCGCGTGATCGGGCATCGCGAACAGGTTTGGGCGATGCAAATCAATTGCCGCGAATGCCGGACGCAGGCGCTGCTCCTCGCCATGGTCGATGGCAAAATGGCGCATCCGATCCAGACTGACCTTGCGCCGGATGAGTGGTCCAGGTTCCAAGATCAGCCGCCCATTTCGGTGGACGACGTGATCGCGATGCACCAGCACATGCAAACGTACGACGGCGATTTCTCAGAGATACTCGAAGAGCCGTTGCTGGGCGAAGAATAAGTTGATTTCAGCGCCACTCACCCGACCGGGCAAGCACCGGTCGGGTATTTTTTCGAAGAGGCGGACGCCCGACGGATTTGACAAACCTGCCGCGCAGCAGTATACTGAGTTCATACGGTACCCCCCTAGGGTATGCAAATTCAAGGAGGATGACATGGGAACGAATGCGCCTTTACACGTTTCGGATGCCGAGTTTGGCAAGACGGTGTTGCAAGCCCCGCAGCCGGTCTTGGTTGATTTTTGGGCGGCGTGGTGCGGTCCCTGCCGCATGATCGCGCCTTTCGTGGAAGAGATCGCGAACGATTATGCCGGCAAGGCGGTCGTCGCCAAAGTGGACACGGATGCGAATCCGCAGACGCCGATGAAGTACGGGATCATGGGCATCCCGACGCTCATCATCTTCAAGGGCGGGCAGGAAGTCGACCGGATCGTGGGCGCGGTGCCGAAGGCGATGATCACGAAAAAACTCGACGCAGTTCTGGCGAAAAACTAGGCGCGCGATGAATTTCGAATACACGGTAACGAGTCCCAAGTCGTTTGATGCTGCTGTGCGCGCGCTCCAGGACGGGGTGGCTGCCCGTGGTTTTCGCACGCTGCACGTGCACGATGTGCAGGCGACGTTTGCCGAGAAGGGCGTGACGCGCGAACCGTACAAGATCATCGAAGTGTGCAACGTGAAATACGCCAGTCAGGCTCTGGCAGCCGATACTTTGATCGGCTTGATGATGCCGTGCAAGATCAACGTCTTTGCGGAAAAGGGCGCGACGAGAATCAGCTTGCTGTTGCCATCGCTGCTTGCCGAATTCTTTCCGCATGCACACCTGGAAGGCATGGCGCGCGAAATCGAAACGACCTTGCGGGATGTGGTCGATTCTGCCAAGTGAGGTAATGGGATATGCCGATCTATGAGTATCATTGTGACGATTGCAAAGAGCCGTTTGAAGTGTTCGTCCGCTCCGTCAGCGCGCCGGCGCAAGCGGTGTGCCCCAAGTGCGGCAGCGAACACGTCGCGAAAGAGGTGGCAGCGTTTGCGGCGGTCGGTTTGAGTTCGGGTGGCTTGGGCGCGTCATCCTCTGCGTCCTGCGCGCCGAGTGGCTGAGGTTTGCCGGCGCGGTAAGAGAACCGTGAGTTCTCTCTCGTTCGACAAAGGTGGTTTTTCATGGCTCAAGAATTGAAAGTCGAGCTGGTCAAGCGGTTGAAACGGATCGAAGGACAAACGCGCGGCGTGCAAAAGATGGTGGAGGAAGAGCGCGGCTGCGCGGACATCCTGCATCAACTCACCGCCATCAACGAAGCGGTCCGCAGCGTGAGTTTTATGCTGGCGGAAGAGTACGCGATGGAATGTTTGCAGACGACCGGCAAGCGCGGCAAATCGCGCGAGGCAGTCTCTGCGATGTTGGATGTCATCTCGCGCGTGCCGCGGTAAAGATTCTCCCACGAATCTGCGCGAATACTCGCGAATAATGAGAGGAAAACGTGGCATTACTCAAAGAGAGCGACCGCGAGCAACTGCGGCAAGAATTTGAAAAGCTGCAGCAGCCGGTGAAACTGGTTTTCTTTACGCAAGCGCTCGATTGCGAATATTGTTCGCTGACGCAGCAGGTCTTGGAAGAAGTCGCGGGACTCTCCGACAAGATCACGCTGCAGTCGCACAACTTTGCGATCGACCATGCGCAGGTCTTTGAATACAAGATCGCGCGCGTGCCGGCGGTGGCGGTCGTGCGCGTCGAGACGGCAACGGTCGATGGGGTTGCCGCGACGCGCGACCGCGACTATGGCATTCGCTACTACGGCGTGCCGGCGGGCTATGAGTTTGCCGCGCTCGTGAATGACATCCTCGATGTGTCGCGCGGCGACTCGGGACTGAACGCGCAGAGCAAAGCGATCCTGGCGCAGTTGACCGCGCCGCTGCATCTGCAGGTGTTTACAACTCCCACCTGACCGCATTGCCCAAGTGCGGTCAGTTTGACCCACAAAATGGCGATGGAAAGCGAAATGATTACGGCGGATATGGTCGATGCGTCCGAGTATCCGGAACTCGCCGATCAGTATCAGGTCTACGGCGTGCCGCTGACGGTGGCGAACGAAAAAACGCGGATCGAAGGCGGAATGCCGGAGCCGATGTTCATCCCGCGCGTTCTCCAGGGGATCGGCGTCAAGATCGATTCGCCGTTCGCGCAGCAGGAATGAATGGAATGGATCCAATCGAAAAAGTGCTGAAGGAAAGCAAGACGATCGCGGTCGTCGGCGCGTCGGACAATCCAAAGCGTCCGAGTTACGACGTGGCGCGCTATTTGCAATCACAGGGGTTCAAGATTATTCCGGTGAATCCCGCGCTCAAGGAACTCTTCGGCGAGCAGAGTTATCCCGACCTGCTCTCGATTCCCGTGCCGGTGGATGTGGTCGATATCTTTCGCAATCCGGACGCGGCGCCGGCACTCGTCGAGCAAGCTATTGCGATGAAGGCAAAAGTCGTGTGGATGCAGCCAGGCGCGGAGAATATGCAAGCCGCAGAGCGCGCGATGGAAGCCGGGCTGGAAGTGTTGATGGGCGTGTGCATGATGCGCGAACATCGCGCATTAGAGCAGAAACCATAACCACGCAGACAACTAGGCACAAAACTCTTTGTGTCTGTGCGCCTTGGTGGTGATCAAATCCTGATGAGGAAGCAATGGCAGAAGTGAAGAAAGCGGTAGTGCGATGGACTGAGGGAATGGAATTCGAGGTCGCGACGGGTTCGGGACACAAAAGCGTGATCGACGCGGGCGTTAAAGCCGGCGGCAAGAATCATGGTCCCAGCCCGATCGAACTCTTGCTGGTTGGATTGGCGGGCTGCACCGGCATGGATGTGGTTGATATTCTGAGAAAGAAACGTCTCAACGTCGCCGGCTTGGAAGTGCAGGTTGAAGGCACGCGTGCGGAGACACACCCGATGGTCTACACAGAAATCAAAGTGGTCTATCGGGTGCGCGGAAAAGATATTCCGGCGCGCGCGGTCGAGCAAGCGATCCATTTGTCCGAAGACAAATACTGCGGCGCAGGCGCGATGCTCGGCAAGACGGCGCAGATCACCAGTCGTTACGAAATCATCGCGGAGTAGAGTGTGAACGTACCGTGGTGGTTCCCGTTCGGACGTGTCGAAGAAATCTCGCCGCGTGACTTGGACGCTACGTTGCGGAACGATGGCGCGGCGCTGCAGCTGCTGGACGTGCGGTCGGCGGTGGAGTTTTCCGAAAGCCACATCGCGGGCGCGCAGAGCGTGCCGATCACCGCGCTGCGGCAGCGCCTTGCCGGTTTGGGATTGGATCCGGCGCAGCCCGTGATCGCGATTTGTTTATCGGGACATCGCAGCGTGCCGGCGTATCGTCTGCTCAAGCGCGCCGGGTACGCGCAGGTGTACAGTCTGGGCGGCGGGATGTTGGCGTGGTGGGCGGCGCGGCTGCCCAGCCGGCGTGGCGGGCAGACATGATCCGCGCGAACTACCGCGTGCCCCGCGTCGATGCGGACAAGTGCCGCGCGTGCCGCAAGTGCATCGCGCGCAACTCGTGCCGGCTCAAGGCGCTCGTCCAGTTTGAGGCGAACGAGATGCCGTACATCAATCAAGAAATTTGTCGCGGCTGTCTGGTGTGCATCGAAGAATGTCCGTTTCGCGCGATTGAGGTCAAGTAGGGGCGAATTAACGCGCTTCTCATCGAATCTTCATAATTCCTTCACAAGTTTGTGGTAGGGTGCGGGCAAGGAATCAAACGGAGGTTTGAAATGAAACTAGCCTATGTCTTGATCGCACTCGTCGTGCTTGCGCTGCTGGTCGCCGCGTTCGCCGGCGGATATTTTGTGGGCGCGCATGGTTCGCTTGCTACCGCCGCGTACGGACCGGGCGCCGTGTTCCGCGGGTTCAATGGCGGTTACGGGACGGTGCCCGGTTATCGACCGGGAGCCGGGATGCTGGATGGCTTGGGTCGCGGTTATGGAATGCCGCGCGGATTTCTGCCCGGTCTTGGCTTGCTCGGATTCGGATTTCGCTTGCTGCTGCCGCTGACTTTGGTCGCGCTGATCGTTCTCGTCGTGATCTTGCTGGTGCGCCGACCCAAGCCCGCTGCGGTAGTTGCACCCGCGGCAGCCAACCCGCCAGTCGAAACCAAGCAAGTGTAGGATCGTAAAATAGAAAACAACAAACCGGGCTTCCGAAGGTGGACTTCGGAAGTCTGTGTTTCATGAGCCGGTATGAGCAAAAAAATTCTCGTGGTCGATGACGAAAGAAAGCTCGTGACGATCTTGAAGGGCTATCTCGAACAAGCTGGCTACGCGGTCGTGACGGCGTATGACGGGCAGCAAGCGCTGACCGTCTTCCGGCACGAGAACCCCACGCTGGTCTTGCTTGATCTCAACCTGCCGCAGATCGACGGGCTGGACGTCTGCCGCACGCTGCGTAAAGAATCGAATGTGCCGGTCATTATGCTGACCGCGCGCGTGGAAGAGACCGACCGCTTGATCGGACTGGAGCTGGGCGCGGACGATTACATCGTCAAGCCGTTCAGTCCGCGCGAGGTGGTCGCGCGCGTGCGCGCGGTGCTGCGCCGCTCGGAGAGCGAACCTGCGCGCGCGGAGACGTTCAGCGCGGGCGATCTGACGCTCGACCTCGCCAAGCATTCCGCGCGGCTCGGCGGCCGCACGCTTGATCTCACGCCGACGGAATTCGATTTGCTCACGGTGATGCTGCAGAATCCCGGCCGCGCGTTCACGCGCCTGCAATTGTTGGACCAGGTGCAAGGTGAGGCGTTCGAGGGATACGAACGGACGATTGACGCGCACATCAAGAACTTGCGGCAGAAAATCGAACGCGATCCCAAGAACCCGCGCTACCTTCTGACAGTCTTTGGCATCGGCTATAAATTTGGGGAGGACGGGTGACACGAACGCGCAGTCTGCTCTTTCGATTGATGGCGGCATTCGCGTTGGTGATCTTCGCGACGGTCGCGATCATTTTCGTGATCGCCAATCAGACGACGACGAACGAGTTTCGCAGTTATATGTTTCGCGGCGGAATGTCGCCCACCGATCAGATCGCGAACGAGTTGGCGGCGTATTACGCGGCGCGCGGCAGCTGGCAGGGGGTCGATGCATTTCTCGGACCGGCGCTGCCGCCGGGCGTGTCCCAAATGATGGGCGCGCCCGGCAGGGGACGCGGCGGAATCGGAATGATGAATGGAACCGGTGCGCTCTCCATCGCCGACGCGCATGGCGTCATCGTCGCCGCGAACGATGGCTCGGCGATTGGGCAGCGCGCCGCGAACACGCGGCTCGCGGTCGGCACGCCGATTCAATTGAACGGACAAACGGTCGGGACCTTGCTCGATCAATCGCCCGCCGACTCGGCGTTTGACGCGACCCAGCAGGATTTCTTGCGGCGGGTGAACGCGTCGATTCTCTTGGCGGGACTTGCCGCCGGGTTGATCGCGTTGGGGATTGGATTTGTCTTGTTCCGCCAAGTCACCGCGCCGCTGAACGCGCTGGCAGTGGCATCGCGTCAGATTGCCGCCGGCGATTTGAACGCGCGCGTCGTAACTACTGGCGCGGACGAAATGGGGCAGGTGGGCAGCGCGTTCAACGCGATGGCGGACAGTCTGTCCAAATCCGAAACTGCGCGCCGCAATATGATCGCGGACATCGCGCATGAATTGCGGAATCCGCTCGGTGTCATTCAGGGCCAGTTGGAAGGAATGCTCGATGGCGTGTTTCCAACGACGCCGGAGCAGATCGCGTCGATCCACGACGAGACGCTGTTACTGACGCGCCTCGTCGACGATCTGCGCGATCTTGCGCTCGCCGACGCGGGGCAACTGCGGATCACGCGCCAGCCGACAGATTTGCGCGCGCTCATCGAAAAAACCGTCGCCGCGTTTACGCCGCAAGCCGCGGCAAAGAACATCGCGCTCAAGGCGACAACCGTCGCCGCGCTGCCATCGCTCAATATCGACGCGCAGCGAATCGAGCAGGTGATGCGCAATCTCATCGGCAACGCGCTGCGACATACGCCAGAGAATGGAGCAATCGACGTACAGTGTTCGGTGACCAGTGAACAGTCAAGCGTAAAAGTAAGCGTCTCTGATACCGGCGCTGGAATTTCGGCGCAGGATTTGCCGTACGTTTTCGAACGTTTCTGGCGCGGCGACAAGTCGCGTTCGCGCGCGGGAGGCGGCGCGGGGCTGGGACTGGCAATCGCCAAACAGCTGATCGAAGCGCACGGCGGGACGATTGGCGTGGAGAGTGAGCCGGGACGCGGCGCGACCTTCTGGTTTACGCTTCCGCTAAAATAGGAAACCCGCTTTCACGCCGAAAGCGGGTTTATTCTTTTGTCCTCGTGTCTGGTTTAAGATGCGGCGGGCTGCGTGGCGGCTTGGGCTGGCTGTTTGATCGGCGCGTTGCTGAGCAGATAGCCGCCCAGGATAAAGACCACGGCGAGCAGTTCACTGACCCGGAACAGTTCGATGCCGGACAAGACTCCCACGCTGTGGGCGACCGCGGCAATGATGCCTCCGATCGCGATCAACGCGGTCGCGAGGGCGCGTTCTTTATTTGAACGCTTCCAAGCAAAGAGCGCGACGGACCACAGCGCTCCCAGGATGAACGCAAGCGCGCCGAGCGAATTGAGAATGATCAGCAATAGCTGAATGGGAAAGAACGGGAATACTTTAAGCGGGACTTGGGCTGCGCCGACTGAATGCAAGGCAGCGCTATCGATGGGCCAAGTTGCGATCAAGAAAATTCCGACCGCTGACAAGACCGTGAGGATACCCAGGATCCAATCGTTGAGGCGTTTTGGAAAAACGAGATAGAGCGTTCCCATTCCCAGCCAGGCGGGGATGAGCAGAGCGCCCGTAGCATAGTACGTGCGGTAGGTAATCAAGCCCCAGCTTCCTCGTAGCGTTGCCGCAAGCTCTGCCGCGACCGCCATCGCCCAAATCGCGATCGCGATACCCCACATCAGTTGATGCATTTTGCGCCGCGCCGCGTATTGGCGAAAGACCGAGACCGCAAAGACGGCGCTGACGATGACGTCAATCGCGGACACGAGAATATTAATACTAGTCACTGACTTTCCTCCTCCAGAATATTGTCATTCCCCGTCGCCGGCTGCGGCTTAGGCGCCGACTTTTCCTCCGTAGTAGGTATCGACCATGGCGACAAGCATTTCGTTCACGACGGCGCTGAGCCGCCGGTAAATATCGAGCGCGTATGAACCTTCATCTGCTTCTGACCGCGCCGCCAAGCCAATCAAATCCTCAATAATGTAATCGCGGAAAAAAAGAAACGCCCGCAGTGCGTCCGGCAAAGTTGTGCCTTGACGTAAACTGGCGCGCCCATACTCTTTCCCGAGGTTCCGTGCGCTGCGCAACATGCCCGTTCCGTCCGGCTCTGCGCGCGCCGCTTCCAGTAGCAGGGTCATGAGCCGGTGACCCAGTTCGCGGTGGCGCTGTTTTGCGGCTTCGTCGAAATTGCGATACCACGCCGCGCGCTCCAAGCGCCCGCTGCCGATCTCAAGCCGCGCGCGCCCGAGCGCGCCGTGAATCAGCCGTTCGATGTCGCGCGCCGGCGTGGTCGCCGTGTGTTGCGGCTGCGACCTGAGCGCGCGCAGATCCATTTCGCTGAAACGGCGATGACCGCCGGGGGTGCGAAACGCGCGCACCTTGCCTTGGTCAGCCCATTGGCGCAACGTGGCGGGGGTGACGCCGAGTTGTTTACTCGCACTGTGGAGCGTCAGCCATTCTTCGGAAACGGTCGGATTCGATTTGAGCATAAATCTATCTAAATCTTATGAATCTTGGTACGGATTCTACCATAATCTCCGCACTTGTCAAGCCCCGCTTCCTGCTTAGCCAGGGCTGTTGCAAAGTCGGTTCGTAGTCAGGCACGCAGCGACGCGGAGTGCCGTTTGCGGCAGCGCGCGCGACTCCGCGGCGCTCCGTCGCTCACTA
>JBBIJS010000020.1:0-20380 GCA_037445855.1 Chloroflexota bacterium
TCCCACGCAACACACGGCGCGATTGGAGACGCTCATCACGCGACCGAACGGCGAGATCGCGTGCCAGGGACAGACGACGGTACGCTGGAATGATAAAGCGATTTGAAATTGGACAAACGGCAACGACCAAACGGACGTTCAACCAAAACGATTTAGCGCAGTGCGCCTCGCTGGCGGACGCTGCGGCTGACCCGCGCGTCGTGCCGGCGCCGCTGCTCGGCGCGATGTTCTCGTACTTGCTTGGGACGCAACTGCCAGGACGCGGCACGAATTACCTGAAACAGCACCTCGGATTTCCTAATCTCGCGTTCGTCGGCGATGAACTCACGGCAACGGTCGAGATCATCCGCCTACGACCCGACAAGGACTTGGTGAATCTGCGGACGGTATGCGCCAACGCGCGCGGCGAAATCGTCTGCCAGGGCGAAGCGCTGGTGCTGGTCAAGGATGTTGAATAATGTCGAAATTTTCCATCGGACAAAAAGCATCGTTCACGAAACAAATCACCGAGCGCGATGTGGCGACGTTCGCGGAGATCAGCGGCGACAAGAACCCGCTGCACCTCGACGAGGCGTACGCCAAACAGACGCGCTTTGGCGCGCGCATCGCGCACGGCGCGTTCACGTTCGCGCTCATCTCCGCCGCGCTCGGAAACGAACTGCCCGGACCGGGCACGGTTTACATGAGCCAGTCGCTCAAATTCATCAAGCCAGTGTACTTGGACGACACGATCACCGCGACCGTCGAGATTACCGCGCTCCGCGCCGACAAAGGCATCGTCACGCTGAAAACGGAATGTGCGAACCAACGCGGCGAAAAGATCGCGGCGGGCGAGGCAGTGGTTTATCACGATGACGCCAAGATAGAATGAGCCACTGCGCCAAGAAATTCTGGAAAGGCGGTGATGTACATTAGAAGGCAAAAGTGACAAGTCAAAAGGCAGGTTTCACGTTGCAAGTTTCAATCCACAATCTGAAATCACTCAAGGAGGAGAAGAGATGAAAAAGTTCACCTTACTCGCACTCGTCGCGCTGGCTGTCATCGTGATGGCGTGCGCGCCCGCGCCGACATCCGCACCCACCGCCGCGCCGCCGACTGCTGCGCCCGCGGCAGCTACTGCGCCATCGACCGCTCCGACGACTGCGCCCGCGCCAACCACCGCGCCTGCAACCGGCGCGCCGCTCAAAGTTGGCTTGCTCACCGATGATACCGGCGCGCTCGCGATTTACGGTCCGATGCTCGAGAACGGCTTCGCGCTCGGGCTGGACTATGCGACCGGCGGAACGAACAGCGTCGCCGGACGCCCAATCCAGGTCATCCTCAAGGACACCGCGTCCAAGACGGACGTTGGCACGCAAGTCGCGCGAGACTTGATCGAGAAAGACAATGTCGATGTTCTCGTCGGCGTGCCTAGCTCAGGTGTGGCGCTGGCAGTATCGGAACTGGCGAAGCAGTATAAAAAAATCTACATCGCACAGCCCGCCGCGAGTCCCGACCTGACCGGCAAGAATTTTAACCCGTACGTCTTCCGCACCTCGCGCACGAGCGACCAGGACGCGATCGCCAGCGGCGCGGCGCTGAACAAGATGGGCAAGACCTTCGTGCAGATCGCGCCCGATTACGCGTTCGGGTACGGCTCGGCGGCTGGATTCTACGCGGTTGTCAAAGCCGGCGGCGGTACGTTCGCCGTGAATGATTCGGCGGACAAAGCCGGCGCGATCTACATTCCGCAGGACGCCAAAGACTTTACGCCCTACCTGCAAAAAGTTTTGGACACCAAAGCCGACGTGCTCATCGTCACCTGGGCGGGCGCGGGCTTCGTTCCGCTCTTCACCCAGATGCAGCAACTCGGCTTGTTCAAGGCGATGCAGGTGTACACCGGCATGGGCGACAACCAGACGCTGAAATCCGGCTACTCGTTCGCGACCGGCTCCAGCGGTTTGATCGTCTACCAGTACACGCTGCCGAAGAATCCGATCAACGACTGGCTCGTTCAACATCACCAGGATAAATTCAAAGCCCCGCCCGATCTGTTCACCGAAGGCGGTTTCACCGCCGCGCAGATGCTGGTCGCCGGCTTGAAAGCGACGAACGGCGATGCGACCGGGGATAAGCTGATCCCGGTGTTCGAGAAATTGAGTTTCGATGGGCCCAAGGGCAAGTACACCGTGCGCGACTATGATCACGTCTTGTTGCAAACGATGTACGTCGTCAAGCTGACGAACACGACCGATCCCAATTTCAAGTTCTTCGATCTCGTGTCGGAGCTGTCGCCAGCTCAAGCCGCGCCGCCCTGCAAGTTGGAAGGCGATTACAAGAGCCGCTGCCCGAAGTAAAGGATGAAGGATGAAGGATGAAGGATGAGAACTGATTTTTCGTCATCCTTCCGCCTTCATCCCTCTGCCTTGATGCAATGGACGATCACATCATCCTCGAAGCCGAACACCTGCGCAAAGATTTTGGCGGACTCGTCGCCGTCGAAGAGGTGTCGCTGCGCGCGCGCGCCGGCTCGCTCCATTCGATCATCGGACCGAACGGCGCGGGCAAGACGACGCTGTTCAATCTGCTCAGCGGCGTCCTCAAGCCAACGAGCGGGCGCGTGCTCTTTCATGGGCGCGACATCACGCCGCTGCCGCCGCACCGCATCGCGCACCTCGGCATCGGCCGCTCGTTCCAGATCACGAACGTGTTTCCGAACCTCACCGTGATTGAAAACGTGCGACTCGCCGCGCAAGCGATGGGGCGCGACAGTCTCAATCTCTTCGCGCCCGCGGCGCATTTTCGAAATTATGAAGAGCGCGCAAGTCAAGTCGTCGAGCAGGTTGGACTTGGAGGCAAAGCCGAATTGCTGGCGAGTGTTCTGCCGCATGGCGACAAGCGCAAGCTCGAGCTTGGCATTCTGCTCGCGTCCGATCCGCAAGTGCTGCTGCTCGATGAGCCGACCGCCGGCATGGCATCGGAGCAAGTGCCGCAGTTGATGGCGTTGATCGCGAACATCCGCCAGCAAGGCAACAAAACGATTCTGCTCGTCGAGCACAATATGGACGTGGTGATGAATGTGTCCGACGCGATCACGGTGATGCACTATGGCAAAGTGCTGGCGGAAGGGACGCCGGCGCAGATCGCCGCGGACGCGCAGGTGCAGAAGGCGTATCTGGGAGAACTTTATGCCAGTGGATAGTGGGTGGTGGACAGTGGGTCGTGGACTGCCAGTCCGCGTTACTACCCACTGACCACTAACCACTACCCACTGACCACTGCCTACCATGAGCAACATTCTCGAAGTCGATTCCATCCACACCTTCATCGGTCAGTTTCATATTCTCGAAGGCGTTTCTTTGTCCGTGCCGGAAGGCAGCATCACAGCGCTGCTCGGTCGCAACGGCGCGGGCAAGACGACGACGCTGAAATCGATCATTGGCTTGCGCCCACCGCGCGAAGGACACGTGCGGTTCGAGGGCGCAGAGATTCGCGGACGCCGACCGTACGACATCGCCGCGCTCGGTATCGGCTATGTGCCGGAGAACCGCGCCATCTTCCGCGCGCTGACAGTCGAAGAGAATTTGAAGATCGCCGAGCGAAAAAAGAATGATCTTGCCCAGCGCGGTGAAATGATTTTTGGATTGTTCCCCGATCTCAAAAGGTTCATCAAATTGCCGGCGGGACAACTCTCGGGCGGGCAGCAGCAGATGCTGGCGATTGCCCGCGCGCTCGTGCCGGAGAATCGGCTGCTGTTGATTGACGAACCGAGCGAAGGTCTAGCGCCGATTCTGATCGAGCAGTTGATGGAATCGATCCGCACTCTCAGCGCGCACACAACGATTTTGCTCGTCGAACAGAATTTCCGAATGGCGAGCCAGTTGGCGGCATATTACTATTTGCTCGACGACGGCAAGAGCATCCAGCATGGGGCGATGAAAGAGTTGGTGAACGATCGCGCGACGATCCAGCGGTACCTGGGCGCCGCGTAGCGAGCGCATAGTGAGTGGTAGACGGTGGACAGTGAACTGTT
Organism: Chloroflexota bacterium; assembly: GCA_037445855.1. Lineage (GTDB taxonomy): Bacteria > Chloroflexota > Anaerolineae > UBA4142 > UBA4142 > DAIDTM01. The sequence goes on from JBBIJS010000020.1 coordinate 4,013, forward strand.
TCGTCAGGACCACTGTGCGCTAAATCCGATCTGCTTCAGGGCGACATGAATATTGTAAACCGCTATCGCAATCCAATTTTTACGCTTCTGTTGCTTCTCATTGTGGCTGCGCTCATGTTCAACGGGATGAGCGCATCGACCGCGACGAGCATTGTGCTTTCGGGCGTCACGCTTGCTGCGCTGTATTTTCTCGTCGCGTCGGGCGTGTCGCTCATTTTCGGCTTGATGGACGTCCTGAATTTCGCGCACGGCTCGCTCTTCATGTTTGGCGCGTATGCGGGTTGGACGTTCTACACCAACCCGCGGCTCATCTTCAACTCCGCGCCGCTGTTGCTCCTCTTTGCGGCGGGACTCTTGCTTAATCCGCTCACGGCGCGGTTCGTGGCGCTGCCGCGCTGGATGCGGTGGCTGGCGGGACTCGCCGCGCTTGCGCTCGCGCTCGTCGCCGCGCGCGGTTTCCCGATCGACCGACTCGTCGCGATGGGAATGACGATGACGGGCAAGGTGATTCCGACCGAGTTGGCGCAAGAGCCAATCGAAACGATGCTGCTGCGCTGCGGCTGGGCGCTGCTGGCGGGCATCGTTTTGAGCGCGGCGGTGGCGGCTCGCTCGGTCGAGCACATTCAAGAATCGGCGCGCCGCACTCTCGGCATGGTCATTGGTCTGACCATTCTGGGATTGGCAATTTTGCTCGCGCGCAATGTAGCGGAGCAATTTATCTTGCAAACCGAAAACAACTGGCGATTTTTGATGGCGATTGCTGTTGGTGCAGGCACCGGCGGAATCCTCGGCGCGCTGATGGAGTGGAGCTTAATTCGTCCGCTCTACTCGCGGCCGATCTATCAAATTCTCTTGACGCTCGGCTTGACTTTCGTCTTCGATCAAGTTGTGCGCTTTATCTGGGGACCGGCGGGCGCGTTCATGGAAATTCCGTCGTGGTTCAGCACGCAGGGCAAGGAGTGTCCGTCGCCGGATCTGTTCGCGTGGTTCAGCCAACACTGCGACTCGATCGCGTTCTTCGGTCGACCTTTCCCCAGCTATCGGCTTTTCATCATTCTTGCGGGAGTCGTGATGCTGGTGGGCATCGGACTGTTGTTGCAGCGGACGCGGCTGGGAATGATCATCCGCGCCGGCGTGCAAGACAGCGAGATGGTCGAAGCGTTGGGGATCAACGTGCGCCGCATCTTTACACTGGTCTTCGCGATTGGCGCGGGACTGGCGGGCTTGGGCGGCGTGGTCGCCGCGCCGTTCCTCGGCGTGTACCCCGGGATGGCGCCGGAGTTCTTGTTGCAAGCGTTTATCGTCATTGTGATTGGCGGCTTGGGCAGCATTCCCGGCGCGGCAGTCGGCGCGTTGCTGGTGGGGCTGGCGCGTGCGTATGGCGATCACATCGTCCTGGCAGGCATCCAGCTGCCGGGGATGAGTGAGGCGATCTCCGGCTCGCCGGCGATTGCGCGCGCCTCGACCGTCCTGATTATGGCGATTGTGCTGTTCATCAAGCCGACGGGAATCTTCGGGAAGAAGGAGTAGTGGACGGTGGACAGTGGTTGGTGGTCAGATTCTTCCAGCCACCATCCACTACCCACTGACCACTTGCGTTGTTGCGAAGCAAATATGTTGAAAAGACACTTGCCTTACCTCGCGCTGCTCCTCGCGCTCATCGGCTTGCCCTACGCGCTGTCGCTCGTGACCGGCGAGCCGCTGAACAAAGGGATACCGTTGTTCGTTCAGGGGCTGATGGTGCAGGTATTCATCCTGGCTGTGTTCGCGTTGAGTTACGACATTCTGATGGGACACATCGGCATCCTCTCGTTCGGGCACGCGTTGTTCTTCGGCAGCGGCGCGTATACGCTCGGCATCCTGGTGAAATACGGACAATGGTCGCTGCCGGCGGCAATCGCGGCGGTCATCGTCATCGCCGCGCTGGAAAGTTTCGTCATCGGCGTGTTGTCGCTGCGCGTGCACGGCGTATATTTCGCGATGGTCACGCTGGCGTTTGCGACGGTCGCGTTTATCCTGGTCGAAGCGACCGATTTCAAGCAGTGGACGGGCGCCGAGGATGGCTTGCACGGAATCCCGCTCCCCGATGCGATCAACCCAACGATCCATCGCACCGAGTTTTATTTTCTCGCGCTGGCATTTGCCGTCGCGGTGTTCTTGTTCGTGCGGCTCTGTGTCGATTCACCGTCGGGGCGCGTGTGGGCGGCGATTCGCGAGAATGAAGCGCGCGCGACTTCGATCGGTTACAACACCTTGGTTTTCAAAGTGCAGGCGACGATCGTCTCCGGCGTGTTGGCGGCGCTCGCCGGGGCGCTGAATGCGATGTGGAATCTGAGCGCGACGCCGCTGACGATGGATGTTAGCACGACGATCAACGCGCTGCTGATGGCGATCATCGGTGGATCAGGCACGCTGATTGGGCCGATGCTGGGTGCGGGAGTGCTTCAACTGCTCGGCTATTTGCTCAACCTATGGCTTGGCTCGGTCTGGCAGCTCGTGTTCGGCTTGATCTATATCTTGTTGGTGCTGTTCGTTCCGTATGGGATCGTCGGCACGTGGCGCGCCCGCGGCGTGCCGTGGCGTGCCGCGTGGCGCGAGCGCTTGAGACAATGGACGGGTAGGTCGAAAGTAAGTTAGCCGGAAACCAAGACGGTTGACTTGGTGCGCGTCGCGATCAAATGAAAATCGACTCGCCACGTCAGGTGTGATGCGGCGAGTCGCCATTCCCGGCGCGATGATCTATTCGGCACGGTTGTTGCAAAGTCTGTTGTCATTTCGACGAGCGGGCTTTGCGAGGAGAAATCTCCCGCGCGGCTGGCGAGATTTCTCGCAAGGGCGGCTCGAAATGACAGCCCAACGCGACTTGGCAACAGCCCGGTCTATTCGAAAGAGTTCCTTGACAAATACGTGAAATGAACGTAAATTTAAACCAGAAAGGTTAGGTTGCATGGTTAATCTGTATCTCGGTCCAAACACCGTCATGCCCCTGGCATCCATTGTGGCGGCGATTGTGGGCGTGATCTTGATCTTCTGGCGATTCATCTTTGGTTTCATTCGACGCGGCTTCCGAGCGTTGTTCCGGAGAAAAGACCCTGCCGCGTCGCCGAGTGCAAGCGAAATCGAAACGCGAGACGAGGGAACCGAGAACTAGCATTGAGAAAGGTCATCGTCGTTGGACTAGATGGGCTTGAGCCGAAAATCGTCGAGCCGATGTTAGAAGCCGGCGCGCTGCCGAACTTGGCGAGCGTCCGCGGACGCGGCGGGTACGCGCGTCTCCAGACTACGTTTCCGCCACAGACCCCGGTGGCATGGTCGACCTTTGCCACGGGAACAAACCCAGGCGGGCATGGTATTTTTGATTTCATCGCGCGCGATCCCACAACATACTTTCCTACTCTCGCCCTCCATCATTACGAACAAAAAAACGCTTTCCTTCCGCCGCACGCAGTGAACGGACGGCGCGGCACGCCCCTGTGGGAATTGCTTTCGAATGCGGGAATCCCCTCCACGGTTTTGCGACACCCCCTAACTTTTCCACCGGACAATATTCGCGGACAGATGCTTGGCGGAGTTGGCGTGCCCGACCTGCGCGGTGGACTCGGCACGTCAACCTTTTACACATCGGCTGAGAATGTGCCGGCGCAAGACGGCGAGAGCGTTGTGCCGGTGCGGATCGATGGGAACGATAGCATCGCCACTCGGCTGATCGGTCCGCGCAATCCTGCCGCGCGTTCGGACCTTCAGCTGAACGTAACGCTGCGCCTCGATCGATCGGCGCAAAAAATTCTGCTCCGATCAGACGGACATCCCCAGGAGCTGGAGATTCGACAAGGTCAGTGGAGCGATTGGCTCAAGGTCAAGTTCAGGGCGAGTCCGTTGGTTTCGGTGCGCGGCATGTTGCGCTTTTATCTTATTCGTCTCGCGCCGGTGTTTGAGTTGTACGCCTCGCCCATCAACTTTGATCCCGACGCGCCGCTCTATCCGCTCAGTGCTCCTCCCGAGTACGCCAAGGAGCTGGCGGCGAAACTGGGAACTTTCTCCACTCTCGGAATGGCTGAAGAGGATGGCGGCTTGAAGAATCGCCGCCTTAGCGAGGAAGCATTTCTGGCGCAGTGCGCGGATGTGCTGCGCGAGCGCGAGCGCATGATGCTCTACGCGTTGGAACGCCAGCGAGACGGTTTTTTCTACTGCCTTTTCGACACGCCCGATCGCTTACAGCATTTGTTCTGGCGATTCCGCGAGCCGGACCACCCGGCGAATCGTCAGGATGTGACTCCGGAAATGACCCGGGTGATCGAAGATCACTACCGTCATTTGGACGCGCTGGTTGGCAAGGCGATGCAATTCGTGGACGAGCAGACGCTCTTCATCATCCTGAGCGATCACGGCATGAATAGCTTCCAACGCGGCTTGAATCTCAATACCTGGCTACACGAGAATGGGCTACTCGCATTACAAAACCGAATCGAGCCAGGCGAAGGGGCGGGCGATTTCTTTCGCGCGGTGGACTGGAGCCGCACTCGCGCGTACGCGTTGGGGCTGGGTAGCCTTTACCTCAATCTGCGGGGACGTGAGGCGCAGGGAATCGTCGATGCCAGCGAAGCGGCGACGGTGCAAGCTGCCATCGTCAAAGGACTCACGGGCTTGCGCGATCCGGCGCGCGGCAAAATCGCCGTCCGCCGCGTCGTCACGCGCGATCAAGTCTACCGCGGCGCGTATGCTCAAGAGTCGCCGGACCTGCTGGTTAATTTCGCCGAAGGGTATCGCGTGTCCTGGGGCACGCCGTTGGGCGGCGTGCCCGCCGGTCTGTTCGAGGACAATACCAAGAAATGGGGCGGCGATCACGCGATCGATCCCGATCTAGTTCCGGGCGTGCTGTTTATGGATCATCCCTTCCAAAATTCTGGTCCAAGCATGATCGACCTCGCCCCGACCATTCTCTCCGCGCTGGGTGTTCCCAAGGGTCCGGCGATGGAAGGAGCAGCGCTGACGGCATGAAAATATTGATCATCGGGTGGGAGAGTGCGCGCGCGGAACCCTGGCGCGATGCGGACGCTGAACGCTTGACGCACCTGCGGTGGCTGATGGAGATCGGGTGCTATGGTCGCTTTGAGAATTCATCCGAACCAGCCAGCGTTCTGGCGCAAACCATCGGCGATCAGCTCGCCAACTCTGGCAAGCGGGTGCGCGTGATCGGCGCAGCACTTGCACACGATGGGAATCTGGACGAGATGGTGCAGCCGAGCCGCGAACATTTTGCGGAGGCGCGTCATCTGCTGCAAACCGCGGATTGGGATTGTGGCGTGCTTTTGGAACGCGCGCCTACTGCGCTATCGGAAATAGACATCGCGACGCGCGAACCTTCGGCGAACGCTCTCCGCGGCTATGACGAGCGCTTCGACCTCCAATTGTCGGAGTTGCTCGCGCTGGGGAACGATACTGCGATTGTGATCGTCGCGTCGGGTGACGCACAGTCTAGTTTTATTTTGGCAGCGCCCCACAGTCCGCTCCATGGTGAGATCGAGGGCGCTCAGCCATTGGATCTTGCGCCGACCCTGCTTGAATTGGAAGGAGAGTCTGTGCCCGAATCGATGCCGGGAAAATCGCTTAGCGCGGGCAGGGGATCAATCTCAACCGAAGAAACTGGCTACACCGACGAAGAGGAAACGCTCGTACGAGAACGGCTCGCCGGGCTAGGGTACATCTAGGAGCGAGTGCGCCAAATGGAATCAGAGAAACAAACAACACGCGTGACGACCTATCCGGAGGTTGGAGCGATCTTTTATACAGCGACCTTCTTTGCGCTAGTCGCCGGGTTCGGCGAGCTGGCTGTGTTCGGGTTTCAAAAGTTCGTCTTGCATCACTATATCCACCAGAATCTAGATGCGATTTGGATGGCGCCGTTAGCCAGTGTCCTCTTTTTCCTGCTGGTTGCTCTCGTGATTTGGATCGTTGCGCGATGGTTGCCGCGGATGATGTCCGGGTGGCTGCCGGTTTTTGTGCTCGCGTTCCTGTGCGCGGTCTGCTTGTTAGTGATGGCGACCTGGGTGCAATGGATTCCCCTCGTCATCTTGGCGCTCGGATTGGCAGCCGAAACCACGCGGCTTATCGGCGATCATCCGGCTGGATTCAACGCACTTGTGCGCGGCACAGTGGGCTGGGTCGGTTGGCTCAAGTGGGCGAGAAAGACCGCGCCGCCAGTCGATGCGCCGAGCGCCCGGGCGAGTGATACTCGACTGACGCGGCGAGAGTTCTTCGTTAGCACAGGGACCGTCCTGGCAGGATTAGCGGTCAGCGCGCGTGGACCAAGAATCTTGGGAGAGCAAATTGCGCGGGCTCAATTGCCCGCCGCGCCACACGGCGCGCCGAATGTTTTGCTCATCACGCTAGACACGGTGCGTGCCCAGAGCACGAGTTTGTCCGGTTACGATCGACCGACCACCCCCAACCTCGAACGCTTAGCGAAAAAAGGAGTCTGGTTTGAGCGCGCAATTTCCACCGCGCCGTGGACGCTCCCATCCCACGCCAGTCTCTTCACCGGGCGCTTCCCGCACGAACTATCCGCCGATCGCAAGACTCCGCTGGATGGCAGCTTTCCAACGTTGGCTGAAGTATTGGCGGCACGCGGATATGTGACCGACGGATTCGTCGCTAACATTGAGTACTGCACGATTGAATCGGGACTGGGGCGGGGGTTTATAAAGTACGAAGATTATGAGGTCTCACTAGAGAGTCTTGCTTCGGCTTGGTCGTTGGGCAATTTCCTCAGTCTTCGCCCCAAACTGCACCAGCTGGTGAATAACTGGAACTATCTGGCTCGCAAAAATGCATCCCAAGTCAATGCCGAATTCCTGAGAGGATTGGACCAACTTGGCTCCCGTCCCTTCTTCGCCTTTCTCAACTACTTCGATGCGCATGCGCCCTACTACCCGCCGCAGCCCTTCGATGGAATGTTTGGACCGACCACTCCCCGCGATGCCCCCTTGTCTGAAAAATGGATTCACACAAGGGATATTCCGCTGGAGGTCTTGCAAGCCGAGATCAATGCGTACGATGGCACGATCGCTTACATCGATCATGCGGTGGGCGCGCTGATGGATGAACTGGAACGACGCGGCGTACTTGAAAACACGGTCGTCATTATCACCTCCGATCATGGCGAAGAATTCGGCGAGCACGATGTTTTTAGTCACGGGCAGAGTCTCTACCTGTCTGCCTTGCATGTGCCTTTACTCATCCAGTTTCCCGGACGCGTACCCGCTGGCAGGCGAGTGAAAGCGGCGGTGAGTCTACGCGATGTGGCAGCGACAGTGATGGATTTGACTCACCTAGAGAATAAAGCGACTTTTCCGGGCGAATCCTTGGCGCGCTACTGGAATGGATCGTTACCCCCCAAACCTCTGGGCGGCGCGGGAGTCCTCTCCGAACTAAAATATGCCGGCGGTTTCCCGCAATGGTTCCCGATCTCCAGGGGAAATATGCAATCGCTTGCCTTTCGCGACTACCACTACATCAAGAATGGGGACGGCCAAGAGGAATTGTACAACTGGCATGACGACCCGATGGAACAAGCCAACTTGGCAGGTTCCGATCACGGACGGTCCAAACTCGTTCACTTTAGAAATTGGTTGAAAGGAGTAGTCTCCACGAGTTGAAAGTGGTTGGCTCTATTTCCGATTCAATTTGTGGTATCGCAGAGACGTTGCATGCAAAGTCTCTGCCGTCGGATTGGCAAGGGTTATGGAACAAAAAAATCCTCCACAGTCGGCAAGACGATGGAGGATTCTTCTTTTGATTCTACTCACACGCGCTCACCGCGCGTCCACACTATCCCGGCGCCCCCGTGGTCATCAGCGCGTTGGTCGAAGTGGGCCGCGCTAAGAGAGTAACCTGGATGGTCTGTTCTTTGCCATCGCGCAGGATCGTCAGCGTGACGGTTTGATTGACGCTGGTCGATCGCGCAAGATACGAGACGATGTCGTCAAAGTTTTTCACCGGCTGCCCGTCAATCGCTGTGATTACATCGCCGCCAATCGTCGCCGGTACGCCGCTGACGGTCGCTTGCTGCGTGCTGCCGAGCAACCCCGCTTTGTCCGCCGGGCTGCCGGGAGTGACAGATTCGACGAGCGCGCCCCGTTGATCGGTTTTCAAGTTCATCGCCTGCGCCAAAGCAGAATTCATCGTCGTCCCGCTGATGCCGAGATAGGGATGATCATAGTGACCCGTCTGGATCAACGCGGGCACAACTTTTTGCACAATGGCGGATGGAATCGCAAAGCCAATGCCGGCGGACGCGCCCGACGCCGAATCAATCGCCGAGGTGACGCCGATGAGCTGACCTTCGGCGTTCAAGAGCACGCCGCCCGAATTTCCCGGATTGATCGGCGCATCCGTTTGGATGATATCGGGAATGGTATACGTTCCGCCTTGCGCGGCGCTACCGTTCGTGGGCAATGAACGGCCGAGCGCGCTGACGATCCCGGTCGTCATAGTGTTCTGTTCGCCAAACGGATTGCCAATGGCGACCGCGAATTGTCCAACTTTGATTTGGGTCGAATCGGCAACTTGCACGGGGTGCAGTTGGCTCGCCGGCACATCCACTTGGATTACCGCCAAGTCGCTGTCGGGATCCGCTCCGACGACCTTTGCCGCGGCGGTGGTACCGTCCGGGAACGTGACGGTGATGCTGGTCGCGCCCGCGATCACGTGGTTATTCGTGATGATGCGCCCCGCAGTGTCCCAGACGAAACCGGAACCGAGCGCTTGCTGCGGCGACTGCTGGGGTCCTGAGCGAAATCCCGGAATTCGCGGAAAATTGGGGTTGGTCGGCTGCGGTCCTTCCACCACGTCAATCGCCACGACCGATGGATTGACCTGCGCATAGATATTCTCGAGCGAGGTTTCCCAATCCGTCACCGTTCCCAGTTTGGGCGCGGATAGAACTGAAGATTGGATCGCGCCCGCCGGTTGCGGCGCAGCGGACGCCACCGCCGCCGGCAGAGCCGAAATGGCATAGCCACCCGTGATGATGAACACGAGCGCAACCATTAGCATAACAAAGACTTTGCGTTTCATAGTGACCTCCTGTTTATGCTCGGATTCTACAATGCGCACCTGAATTCCAGATGAAAGCGATATGAGCATATTCTTAAATGGCAGTTCCCCTCCAATAAGAAAGACCTCGTCCGCGAAACTAACGAGGTCTTGACCCAGGAAATCCTGACGATCCGTCGAGCGAGACACGCGCTTAGGTGCGGTACGATTCAACCACCCGGCACGGCGAAAACGCGGCTGAAGAAATCGACCACACGCTGGCGGTATTCGTCGCGCGCGACATTTTCGATCCCGCGATGGATGGCGTTTGGCACGATCCACAACTCTTTCGGCGCGCGCGCCGCCGCGTACAGCCGGCGCGCCTGTCCCTCCGGGACATCGGCGTCGTTCGCAGCGTGCATAATGAGCAGGGGACGCGGCGCGATTTGATCGACCCAGCGGAGGGGATCCGCGGAGAACAGATTCGCGCGGAGACGGATGGAGGCGCAGGCGACGATGAGCCACCCCAGCGGGGGCGCGAGCCACCTTGGAAAGCCGCGCGCGCTCACCCGGCGCTGGACGATGCAGCGCAATTCCGCGAACGCACAGTCGCTGATGACGCCGACCACCATGGAACTCTGCGGGGCAGTCGCGATCGCGATCGCGCCGCCCATCGAAAAGCCGAAGAGACCGACGCGCGCGATGCCGCGGGAGCGGAGAAAATCGAGCGCCGCAAGGAGATCGCCGCGCTCGAAATAGGCGAGCGAAACAAACGTCCCGTCACTCGCGCCGTGCCCGCGAAAGTCAAAGAACAGGGTGTTAAAGCCCGCGGCGTGGAGCAGCCGCGCGTAGATCAGATCGGGGGAGCAATCGCCGGCATAGCCGTGGCAAAGCACGATGGTTCCTTGGGCATCGGCAGCCGGAATGAACCAGCCGCGCAAGGTCAACCCGTCGCGGGACGGAAAGGAAATCGGTTCAAATTGCAGTCCATAATCCGCCGGGGAGGTGGTGGCTAGTCGGCGCGGCGGGTGAAGCAGTTGACTCGCCGCGCTCCAAGTGCTAACAAAAAGCATTATAGCGCCGAGAACGAGCAGAGCCAGCAAGGCGAAACCGAAACCCATAGTCAGGAGCATCTCGATTGCCAGTCCGGCTAGGGATAGTGCTGAGGCGCGGCAGGGAAAGTGCTTATCCCACCGGTACTATTGCAGAATTGACTCCGCGCGTCGGGGGTGATACAATCAATCCAGTCTGGGAGAATTGTCAGCCGCGCGTTTCTTCGTCCATGCTTTCAGTCAAATACCTTACTAAGGTACTCTTGCCTTTGCGGTTCGAGCGCAGTATGATACGGATGCAGTACTGTTGAATAGGAAGCTGGCTTGTATGAAAGCGATCACGACTACCCTGTTGGCAATCGCTCTTGGACTGGTCGCCTCGGCGGTGATGCCCGGTCTCCCCGCGCGTGCAGAAACATCGACTTGTGTCTACCTCACTGACTCTGGACACAACATCCACGGATCGTTCATGGCGTTCTATCTGTCCCACAATGGGGCAGTCAATTTTGGTTTGCCTCTGACGGAAGCTTTTCTCGAAGATGGCTTTATCGTTCAATATTTTGAACGCGCTCGGCTTGAATTGCACGCCGATAACCCCGAACCTTTCCGCGTTCAATTGGGACTGCTCGGAACGCAATTCGGCGTTTCCGATCCGCCGGTCAAGACCGCTGCCATCCCTTCACCCACCGACTCAAACTTTCGTTATTTTCCGGATACGGGGCTGTGGATCAGTCTGACGGTCAAACAATATTTTGACACCCACGGCGGCGTGGATGTCCTCGGTTATCCCCTCTCGCTTTTGCGCTTCGAGTCCGGAAATTTCGTCCAGTACTTTCAAAGGGCGCGCTTGGAATGGAACCCGGCAGATTCCAATCCCAATAAAGTTCGCATCAGCCCGGTGGGACAGATGATTTTGGATCGCCGGTATCCGCCGGATTTTGTCAATCGTGTGCGCGCGGTCAACGACTGGTGTCCGGAGTACAACTCGGCAAGTCTACCGAAAGGGTTCCTGCCAGCCGCGCCGGTGGCTATGGGCGTTCCGACGCTCGCGCCACCGAACACGGTGTTGAATCTGCAGGTTCGCGTCAAATTCCGCCAAACCGGACCGACCGGCCCGCAGTACGTCGACATCGTGGTGTCTGATCAGGATTCGCGCCCGTTCGCCGGCGCCGCGCTTTTCGCGACCGTCCATTTCGCGAACGGCGACCGGGTGTTTCCGGTGCTGCCGTCCGATAGCGCCGGCAAATCCACGTTTTCGTTCGATATTGGGAGCCAAGCGCCCGGCTCGACGACCCTGGTTGACGTGACCGCCATCTCGGCGAGTCTGAACGCCACGGGTCGCGATTCGTTCACGCGCTAACTCTGCGTCGGTTGGTCGTCGTTGTCCTCCCAGCCGATGATCCAGATGCACAGTCCCGCCAGCAGGATCGTCGCGATCACCAGCCAGAGCAGTTGAGTGGGCAGCAAGCCAACATCTTTGGCTGACCACAGCAAGATGATGACCATTCCCACTGCCAGAGCGATCCAGGCAGTGATGCGGGGATGACGCCCCGCCAGATTTCTTAGCATCGCCATAAGAGAATTCCTCCAACTCGTTGCCGCCGGTGGATCCGCCGACGGCTTTTTGTTTTCATTCCCGGCTACACCGGTTTCGTCGTGATTCCTTCGCGCAGCCGCTTGCACCAGATTTGATCCGTGGGTTTCAAGCGCTCTCGCACAATCCCTTGCCACGTTGAATGCAGCGTGGGCAGCGCGCGTTCTTCATAACCCAATCCCAGCGCCTCGGCGGCAAGCGTTAGGGCAGATTCATCGATCAAGAGCAGCACGACTTCGCACAGCAGCTCCTTCGCTTCTTGTTCGATGAGAGCGAACAACTGGGGCAACGCGATCGGCGCGAGGTCTGCGGATTCGATCCACACCTCGCGGACGGTCGCGACGAGGTTCTCTGCGTCCCACGCCGCCAGCGCGACAATTCGATGGTCCGCCATCGCGATGCGGTAGCCGCGCTCGCCCAACCGTTGCAGCGCCTCGGTTCGCGCAAGCGGTTGCGCGCGATGCTCTGCTTTGGCGATGGCGGCGCCCAGTGCTTCCCAGTCGCTGCGCCGCGCGCGCCGCACTGCAACGTCGAGCTTGACCTTCGCCCATCCCGGTAGTGGCGTCGCCGCTTGGTCGTCGCGGAGCGGGACGATGCTTGGCGGCGCAACCGGCTCGCCCTTCGCCCAAAGCGGCAGAGGCGGCGGGCTCGCCTCGGTTGACGGGTGCTGCGGCGTGTCGCTCCGCGCGCCTTCGCTCAACCATTCGCGTTTGTCGCGCGCGGTCGCCGGCTGAATCGCGCTCCACGCCTGCTCCACCTCCGCGCGTGTCGCCGCGGTGCTCCCGCTGTTATCGATGATCACGTGCGCGAAGCGCAGCTGCGCTTCCAGCGGACTTTGGGACGCCAGCCGCGCCCGCGCCTCCGCTGCGCTCATATGGCGGTCGCGCATCACGCGCGCGATCTGGACGTCCGGCGCGCACTTGACGATCCAGAGCGCATCGCACCAGACATGCAGCCCGGCTTCGATCACCTTGATCGCCTCGACCACGATCACCGGCGCGTCGGTTTCGCGGAGTATTTGCTTGATCGCTGAGCTAACGGCGGGGTGGACGATCGCTTCCAGTTTGGTCAAGCCGTCCGCGTTCGCGAACACGCGCTGTGCCAGCCGTTGCCGATCGATCCGCCCGTTGAAGGTAAGAATGTCCGCGCCAAACGCGTCGGCTACCGCGCGCCAGGTGGGCGTGCCGCGCGCCATCACAGTATGCGCCAGCGCGTCGGCATCGATCCCGTGCGCGCCCAGCGCTTGTAGCATTTTGCGGACGGTGCTCTTGCCGCTGCCCAGATTGCCGGTGAGTCCGATCAGGTACGAATTATTCAAGGCGGGTCTCAGCAGTCCGTGCGCTTGAACGCTCCCGCGCGCGGGAGCGCGTTCAGGAAACGAGCGCGCCGGAATCACTTTAGGTCCGGTTGGTAGCCCGTCGGCACAATTTCGAAGAAGGTGTTTCCCGGTTTGAGGTTGACGGGATTGCCGGCGGCATCGACGAAATTGAAAAACTCTTGCTCGCTCTGCCGCTGCCATTTGCCGCTGACCATCACGCCGTCGCGGAAGAATTGCGCTTCGCCTTGACCCGTCAGCGTGATGTGCACCGAGACGGCGTTGTTCGAGTCTTCGATGATGTCTGTCTTTTCGTGTTTGGCATAGAGCAGGACAACATTTGCCGCGCTCACCGGCGTACTCGTTTGCGCGCCGGTGATAGAGCAGGTCGCGCCGCTGCCCCACTTGGCGGTCACCGGAAACGACGTGTCGAATTGTGCGGCGCCGGCGGTAAAGCGCAGGTACTTGCCGCTGGCGGAATCGTACTTCCATTGCACCGCATCGCCGGGGGGCCAGGGCGCTTTGGTCAATCCGATACTTGCGATCGGCTGACCCGACGGCGCGCGGTCGGAAAACGAGAATCCGTATAGCGGGACGGGCGCTTCCCACTTTTTTTGCTGCAGCCATTCGCGCAGCCGCGGGGCGGTGGTATAGAGCCGTCCCATATAAAAGAATTTGCCTTCGCGCTGAATGTAGCAGTACGCCGGCTGATTAAAGTACTCGTCCAAATTGATGACGGGTGATTGCGAAAAGAGCCAGCGCGTCCCGTTGCTGCCGCCGGCATTCGCCAGCGCGCCGTCTAACATCGGCACGATTTGGAAATTGATAATGCGTTCGCTGCGGATCGGTCCGATCAGCGGCGGATCGTTGCTGAGGTAGACCGCGCTGTAGCGCGTGTTGGCGTATTGCGTGCCGAGAATGTCGATCAGTTCCTCGAAGACGATGTCGGCAGAACTCAAGCCGGCTTGCCAATTGCTGTCGCGCACCGGCTTGTCATTCCCGATGCGCGCGATGATCGGTCGCCGCTGGAGCATCGCCGGATCGGCGGTCAAACCGGTCAACGGATTGATGTTCACGGGGCGAGCGGGAATCGGCTTGGGCGGAAATGAACCGAAGATCGGCAGTAACGGATCAGTGAACACGGGCTTGGCGATCAGAGCGTTGGTGGTTTTCGGCGTGGCGGCGACAGTGGGCGTTGTCGACGGTGCGGGCGTTGGGGTATCGGTGGGCGTGTCTGTTGCAACGACAACTTCGGTGGCAAAAGTCCTGGTCCAGGTCGGTCGTGGAGTGGGAGTCACTTCTTCACACGCGGTCAAGAAGAGCGTCGCCACAACAAACGCGATCATGATTCCGCGGCGGAACGAAAAATCCATCTTGACTTACCTCGAGATTAAAGTGACGCCATTATAACCATAAAACGATGGATTGACAAGGTTTGACGCTGAATATAACCTCTGCTAAGATACGCGGCGATGAGACCGCTCGCGCGCGCGCTGTGGCTATCGGTATGGCTGGGACTCGCCGTCTACTTCGCTTTCTCGCTGTGGCTGGGATTCCTCGGCTTGGCGTATCCGTACCAACTCGATTACGGCGAAGGCATCGTCCTCTGGTTTGCACGCGAGTTGGCGCGCGGACAGTCGATCTACCTTCTGCCCGGTTTTCCCTACGCCTCCAGCAACTATCCTCCGATCGCGATGCTCCTGTCCGCCGCGCTGATGCCGCTTCTGGGCGATGGCTACGCGGCGGGTCGGCTTCTCAACTTTGCCTCCGCGCTGATCGTCGCCGCGCTCGTTTACCGGCTCGTCATGACGGAGACGAAAGATCGCCGCGCTGGTGCGCTGGCGGCGCTGTTCTTTATCGGCTCCCCGTACATCTACCACTGGGTCCCGTTGTTCCGCGCCGATTTGATTGGGCTGGCGTTCGCGTTCGGCGGTGTGTATTGCGTGTGGAAGTGGCAAGCGAAGGTGAAAGGCGGAAGGACAGTTGTACCCTTCACCTTTCATCCTTCGTTACGCCTCTTGTCCCTCGCCGTTTTACTCTTTCTCCTTGCGCTCTACACCAAGCAGACGCTCTTCGCCGCGCCGCTGGCGGCGTTTCTGGCAATTTTCGCGCGCAACCGGCGCGCGGCAATCATCTTTGCGCTCGCGCTGGGCGCGGTGGGGGGCGGCGCGTACCTCGCCCTCGATGCCGCAACCGGCGGCGGGTTCACGTTCGGACTGATCACGTCGAACGCGACGGTGTTCCTGCCGGAGCAACTCGCCGCGCTGCTGTGGAACTTTGTCACGACGTTCCCGATCCTGCTCCTGCTCGCGGCGTGGGCATGGATCGCGCGCGTCCGCGCGCGGCAAGTCGGCGTGCTGGAGTGGTACGCGCTGATTTCGATTGCCGCGCTGGTGTTGGCGGGGCGTGTTGGCGCGTGGGAGAATTATTTTTTCGAAGCAATCGCGGCGGCGTGCGTGTTTATGGGATTTCAGATTCCGAAATTTGCAATCTACAATCCCAAACGGACTTTCGGTCTGCAATCTGCGCTTCCGCTCCTGCTTTTCGCTCAACTCGCGCTGATGTGGCACGACCCGCGCGTCGCGGCGGATCTGGTCGCGCAGGACTTGCCGGCAAATCAGCAGCTGGCGGCGCTATTGGCGCGCACGCCCGGCGTCGTCATCTCGGAGGATATGGGCGCGCTGGTGACGAGCGGCAAAGCGGTGGCGTATTACACGTTCCAGTACAGCTCGCTCGCGCGCAGCGGCAAATGGGATCAGAGCTGGGAGTTGAATGGCTTGCGCGGGGGCGCGTTCCCACTGGTGATCCTCGAACGCGGCACGCGCGAAGACGTGGATCACTATCGACGCTTTACGCGCGAGTTCGTTTCCGCGCTGGACGAATTCTACGCGCAGACGCAAACCATCGGCAAGTACGAGATTTACACGCCGTCACCGCTGGCGCACCTTCAGCGCGCCGTGTTTGGCGATGATCTGGCGATGGTCGGTTGGAGCATCGATCAGGCTGCCTCGCCGCGCGCACAAGTCACGATCGCGTGGCAGGCGCGGCGCGCGATGCAACGGCGGTACACCGCGTTCGTTCATCTCGAAACAGCCGACGGTAGGATGGTTACCCAAGACGACCACGAGCCGCGCGACGGCAATTATCCGACGACGCGCTGGGCGGCGAACGAAATCGTGCGCGAAACCTATACGCTGAAATTACCGGCGGACGCACGTTTGGCGGAGTACGTTCTCAAAGTGGGGTGGTATGACTCGGAGACGGGCGATCGCTTGCGGGCGCCGGCAAGTGCGGACAACACGGCGACGCTGGCGGCGCAAGGCGCTCAATGAAAAAGAAACCTTCCAGTTTGCAAAGCGCTGGAAGGTTTTGTT
>JBBIJS010000021.1:0-20245 GCA_037445855.1 Chloroflexota bacterium
CATATCCGATTCATCTGTCGTTAATCTACCTTTGAGATGATGACCGGACAAATTCGCATTGTCGTCACGGCTCGGCTGTGCTATAATTGCGCCGCTCCGTCGCCCGCCCGCGGCAGAAAAGGATAAGCATGAACCGGAAATTTTTGATTGCGCTGATCGCATTGCTCGTTGTTTGTTTGTGTCTGACGATTGCCGGTATCGGCGCGCTGCTTCTGCCGCAATCGCCGTTCGTCGCGCAGACCATCGGCGCGCGGCTCGCGAATTCGACCGTCACGCCAGCCGCGCCCACCAACCAGGCGCTGCCGGCGCAAACGCCGCTCGCGAATGTCTCCACCGCTACTTTCGACGCGTTGCAGCGCGCGCAGATCCCCGAGCGCAATCTGTACCAAATCGTGCCGCGGCTGCGCAAAGACCTCGCGTTGCTGACGGCGGCGCCGACTCCAACCGCGCGCACGCGCACAGTGGGCGATACCGATTCGTTCTTCGTGGTCGAGAATGCGACGACGGGGAGCTATCGCACGATCACCGCCACGCTGCAGGTGGTGACGCCACATTCGTACTATTGGCTGGAAAACGGCTTGAAAACAGATCAAGCCGCGCTGCAAAAAGCGGCAGACTATTTTGAGCAATCCATCTATCCGACGGATCACAAGTTCTTTGGGAACGAGCAGTCGCCCGGACCGGACGGCGACGTTCACATCAATGTTCTCAACACGCGCTTTGGGGATGCCGCCGGCTACTTTAGCACCGAGGACACGTACCCGCGCGCGTTGGTGCCTTTCAGCAATCAGCGGAACATCATCTATCTTAACCTCGATGCGCTCCAGCCCAGCAACGATCAGTACAGCGCGGATACCGCGCATGAGTTTCAGCACCTGATCCATTCGTACGAAGCGCAACACAAGACCGGGTGGATCGACGAAGGGATGGGCGACCTCGCGATCAAGGTCAATGGATTCCCAGTCCTCGGCGTGATCGATACGTTTGGGCGGAATCCGGACACGCAGCTCAACACCTGGGCGACCGACCCGCGCGCGTCCGCGGCGCACTATGCCGCATCGTACCTCTTTTTCGATTACACCGCGCAGCGCTTTAGTCCCGCTTTCACCCAGGCGGTGATTCACGCGCCGCAGGAAGGCATCAACGGTCTCCAGGCGGTGTTGAACGATCGCGCCGGCGGCATGCGCTTTGAAGACCTTTACGCCGATTGGGCGGTCGCAAATTATTTGAACGATCCGTCGATTGAGAATGGGCGTTACAGCTACAGCAACGAACCCACGTTCCACATCTCGCGCGAGCCGGTGCTGGGACAGTTTCCGATCACGCGAACAATGCAGATGAGCGAGCAAGCGGCAAACTATTTTTCGTTGCAGCCGGCGAATGGAGATGTCACGCTCTACTTTACCGGGACGACGACGCAAAAACTTTTGCCGGTGAACGCGCACAACGGCAAATCGATGTGGTACTCCAACCGCGCCGATCTCGCCGACACGACGTTGACGCGCCCGGTTGATCTATCGAAAGTGAGCAAGGCGACGCTGAACTTTTGGACGTGGTACGATATCGAAAAGAATTTTGACTACGGCTATGTCGAGGTCTCGACCGATGGCGGCAAGACGTGGGACATTTTGCCGGGCAAGCACAGTTCCACCGAGGATCCGAATGGCGCGAGCTATGGTCCAGCGTACACCGGGCGCTCGGGCGCATCAACCGACAACGCGCCAGCGCAGTGGGTGCAAGATCAGATCGATTTGACGCGGTACGCCGGCAAACAAATTCTGCTGCGCTTTGAGTATCTCACCGACGATGCGTTCAACGCGCCCAGTTGGGCGATCGACGAAATCTCCATTCCCGAAATCAATTTCGTGGACGATCCTGCCAGTGGAAATTCCGGCTGGGACGCGAAGGGTTTCATCAGCACGGATAATGTCCTACCGCAGCATTTTATCGTGCAGGTAGTCGAGAAGGGCAGCGCGACGCGCGTGGTCCGTGTTCCGCTGGATTCGCAAAATCGCGGCGCGCTGACGCTTACCGGTTTCGGCAAGGATATTTCACACGCGGAGTTGATCGTTACCGCGTTTGCTCCGACGACAACCGAACAAACCCAGTACCAATTTGCGATCGTGCCGCAGTGAGAGCATCGCCGGCGCGGAGTCTTGTGACGCAAACGCAAGCGGTCATTCTCGACCTCGACGGATTGATGGTCGACAGCGAGCCGGTGCATCAGCGCGCGTTCGAGCGGCTGCTGGCGCGCCATGGCATCGACCGCCAGTTCACGGTCGAAGAGTACGGTCGGTACTTTGTCGGTATCCCAGTCACGGAGAATGCTCAGTGGCTCGCCGCGCATTTCGATTTGAAGGATGCGCCGGAAGTATTCATCGCCGAGCGCGAGAAAATTTACGAGGAATTGCTTGGGGATCCGGCGAATCTGATTCCGATGCCGGGCTTGTTCGGGTTGCTCGACGCACTCAGCGCCCGCGGAATGCCGCTGGGCGTCGCGTCAGGTTCGCCGCGCAATCAGGTGGACGCCATCTTGAGCGGGCTGCGAATCGCCGCGCGGTTTCGCGCCGTGGTCGCCGGCGACGACGTGCCGCGTACCAAGCCCGCGCCGGACGTGTATCTGCGCGCGACGGAGGAACTCGGCAGCGCTCCCGTGCGGTGCGTCGCGATCGAGGATAGCGCGACCGGCATTACCGCTGCCAAAGCTGCGGGCTTGTACGCCATCGCGGTGCCGAATCGTTACACCGCGCATCAGGATTTATCGCGCGCGGACGCGCGGGCGGAGAGTTTGGATCGCGTGATGGCATTGATAGAGTAGAGACGACTCGTCGGGTCGTCTCTACAGAAAAACAAAACGCGCGGGCAATTCTGCTCGTGCGTTTTGAATTGGTCACGAAGGTGTCTCGCCTAGCTTTCTCAAGGCTGGTCAATCGATAGCGGTTTTGTTCACTGAGCTGAATACGTCGCATGATATAATGGAATGATGGCTGCCTGATCTTCACAGAGGATTCGCTCTGCCTGAATGTAGAGTGACTGCCGCATCGTGGGATCGCTTGCCGTTGCCGCTTGCTCGATAAGCCGATCTAATTGGGTGTTGGAAAAATTCCCCTTATACGTCTTCGAATCGGTGTGAAACACTTCCCTGAGGAAATTGTCAGGATCGTTGAAATCAGCCATCCAGCCAAAGCGATATAAAGAGGGTTGACCACTCGACAATTGACCTGTGTAGTCAACCATACCCGCGTCGACGACCTGGACATCTATCTTTACGTTTAGATTGTTCTGCCACATGGCAGTGATTGCAGTTGCGATTTCGACATTAGAACTCGACGTTAATCCGCCGGTTTTGTTGGTGACCAACACCACCGGCGGAAAACCCTGGCCGTTGGGATATCCTGCGTTTGCCAGCAAGGTCCTCGCTTTTCCTGAATTGAAGGGAATCCCCACCTGTCCATATAGGTCGCGTCCTAACGTCTCTGGCGGAACAAACGTTGTAGCCGGACGCGCATTCCGAGCGCCTAACCGGTGGGCAAGATCAGAAATTGCTTGGCGATCGGTGGCGGCTGCGAACGCTTGGCGCACTACGCGATTGTGGAAAGGCGGTTTGTTCACATTGAAACCATAATAATAGACGCCAGGACTTGAAGCCATATCCAAAGGCAACCAGGGAACTGAATGGGCTAGGCGGTCCATCGGGATTGTCAAAGTTCCGGGAAGTGGGTTACTGGTCGGTACCGTCTGCGTTGCTCGCGGTTCGGGCGTATCACTTGATCGAAGCGCAAAGAATGTGGGCGGCAGATTGGGAATGGATGGCAGCAGGTAGAGTCCCACGAGCACACAGAGACACGCAATCACGACGCCAATCGCTATGCCAATTGCCTGCAGCTGCAAATCGCGCCGCGGTGGGGCTGGACTTGGAGGTCTTGGTAAAGTTGCAGCGCCAGGTGATGGGGTCAACCGTGGGGAGAGCGCCCCAAACCCTTTCTGCAGGAGTTCACCGAACGCGACATCGTATCGCTTGGCGAAGTTGATATAGAGTCGCGAAGCCAACAATGCAGGAATCTCGCACTCTTCCGTAATGACGGGAATAATCCGAGGTCGGTTATTGCGACCGGGTTGATTGCTCAACGCGATTGCAGCGTTGATTTCTTCCCAGCACCACTGTGAAGCTAGCGCCTTCTGTGAAA
This sequence comes from Chloroflexota bacterium, assembly GCA_037445855.1. Classification (GTDB taxonomy): domain Bacteria; phylum Chloroflexota; class Anaerolineae; order UBA4142; family UBA4142; genus DAIDTM01. The sequence continues at coordinate 4,188 of JBBIJS010000021.1, forward strand.
TGACTGGAATGTAAACATCGCACCACTCCAGCCCGCGATTGATTTCTTCAGCCATGCGGTGCCCGGCTTGCATGGTTTTGTCATCAAACCACAGATCAAACCCGCGTGCTTTGAGGTCGTTGAAAAGACGCCGGGCAAAATCGATGTCAAACCAGGAGTGCGTGATAAAGATTCTCGGCAAGGTCGGATGAGTCGACATGAGAACCTCCCAATCTTCGCATCCATGAAACACTGCCTAGCAGATGTGCCCTATCTTCATTCGTCGGGACATGACTGCAAATTTGCCAACATTCTACTGTGAACGCCGCAGAGGGTCAAGCCGCGCAGGCGCGACCTGGGAAACGCATACTGGGAAACCCGTTAGCGCTTGACTGTTTCCGCCACCAAGTCGTACTCAATTGCCTGCGTGATCCGTACACGCGCAAAATCGCCGGGCGGTAGTTCGCGTTGGACGACGATGATGCCGTCGACCTCCGGCGCGTCGCGGTACGAGCGCGCGATGCTCACGCCCTCGCCCGCGCCTTCGATCAGCACGTCGAGTTCCTTGCCGACCCACCGCTGATTTTTCGCCAGCGAAATTTTTTGTTGCAGCGCCATCGCTTGATTGCGGCGGTATTTTTTTGTTTTCGCTGCGACCTGAGCCGGCATCGTCGCGGACGGCGTGCCGGCTTCCTCTGAGAATTCGAAAATGCCCACGCGATCAAATTGTTGCTCTTCCAGAAATTCTAGCAGCGCGTTGAACTCTTCGTTCGTCTCGCCGGGAAAGCCGACGATGAACGTCGTACGAATCGCGAGGTCAGGCATCGCAGAGCGCAGGTCGTCGAGCATCCGGCGCGTGACGACGATGTTCGGTCGCTTCATCCGCCTGAGTGTCTCGGGGTGCGCGTGCTGCAGCGGCGCGTCGATGTAATGCGTGATTTGCGGGAACCGCGCCATCGTCTCGATCAAGCGCGGCGTGACGTGACCGGGATACGCGTACATCAAACGCAGCCAGCGCAAGCCGTCGACCTCGGTGCAGAGTTTTTCGATCAACCCCGCCAGCGCGTCGCGCGTGCCGAAATCCCAAGCGTACGCCGTCGTGTCCTGCGCGACGAGGACGATTTCCTTGACGCCGTGCGCGACCAGGTCGCGCGCTTCGGCGATGACCGCGTCTATCGGCTTGGAGCGATGCGCGCCTTTGATCGCGGGGATGATGCAGAACGTGCACGGGCGGTCGCAGCCGTCCGCGATTTTCAAGAACGCGCTGGGACCGCGCGGCGCGCGCGGCAATTGCTCGACGCTGGAGCGCGCCGAAAGTTGTTCGAGCGGCAAATGCGCGTACGCTTCGGTCAGCCAGTCGCGCGGCGCGCGTCCGTCTTGCTCTTTCAGGTATTGGATCAGGCGCGGCATCGCGAGCCATTTGCCCGCGTCGATCACGGCGTCGACCTGCGCCACTTCGCGCTGCACCACTTCGCCGTAGCGCGAGATGAGGCAGCCCGCGGCGATAAGCACTTGCCCATCGCGCTTTTGATCGCCCAACTCGCGCAGCGCGGTCAGCGATTCCTGACGCGACGCTTGCAAGAATCCGCACGTGTTGACGATCAAAACGTCCGCGTCATCGGCGCGCCCGGACGCGGCATAACCGGCTTGATCGAGCAATGCGCCGATGCCGTCGGAATCGGCGACGTTCTTCGCGCAGCCGAGGGTGAGTAAATAATATTTCATTTGAAATTCTTTCTATTGAATGAGTCGAACGGATTCGTTTTGTCACCTCGAGCGCAGCGAGAGGTCGCGTTCGTTAACGATGAGATTCCTCACTTCGCTCGGAATGACTGAGTCGTTACTTTGGACTTGCCGGAACGAAAAAGGAAATGAAATCCTTGCCCGGCGTCCGCGCGTGAATGGTTCGCTTTTGTCCCTGCGGATAGTGATCTTGCAGGAGTTTAAGGTTTGCCTTGTCTTCTGGATACGCAATGAAGAGTAGATTTGTATCCGGGTTCACCAGAAAATCCGATGCGTCGAGCGTAAAGTTATTCCACTGGAGGTCGCCCAATTGGATGGCGACGGCGCGCCCGTCGATCCAAAACGGATAGCCGATGAAATAGGCGTGCTGCAAGTCGCCGACGCTGCCGGCGAAATCGCGAATCGTGGCGGCGACCTCGCTCGAGTTCTGCGCCGACTGCCGGTAGGACGCGTCGTAATCGACAAAGTACCATTGATAGTTCAGCGCGATCACCGGCGCAAGCGCCAGCGCGATGCCAAAGGCGCGCAGCGCGGCAGACACGCGGGCTCGCGTGAGCGCGCGCCACGCGAACGCGACCGGCAGCGCGATGAGAATCGCGGCAAACGGAATCGCGCCGCCCATTCGTACCAGACTGGGATTCTCGCGCGGAAACGCGAACGCCAGCGCGCTGGGCAGCACGAGCGCGGCAAACGCGGCGAGAAGATACAGGTACGTCGTCGCGCGGTGGCGCACCAGCCAGTAAACGGCGAGTGAAATGCCAAGCACGAATAACGCTCCGCTAACCATATCGAACGTTGGCGCGTACGGAATATTCGTGGGCCAGACTTCGTCGCCGCGCCAGTTGAACGCGAGCGCGAGGTTTGACAGATTTTGCGCGAACACGACGGCGATATTTCCTTGGATCGGTTGCTCGACGCTCGCGACGCGCGTCAGCGCGCGATACCAAAACAGCTCCGGGAAATCGAGCGAGTAACGCAGCAGGGGCGCGAAGACAACGAGCGCGAGCGCGAGCATCAGCCCGACGTTCCGCGCGAACGCGCGCCAATCGGCAATCCGCCGTCCCTCGACGATCAGCCACAACGCGCACAGCGCGAGCGCGACCAGCGGTACATTGCGCGAGGGAATGTAGCCGTACAGCCCGGCGCCGAGCATCAGCCCGCCGATCAAAAAGTCATTGCGCGTGTGATATTTGAGTGCGCGCCAGAGAAAGTAGAATGACAGCGCGGCGAAGAACGGCGTGAAGGGATAGCGCAAGCCCATCCGCGCAATCGCGACGGGCCAATGCAGCGCCGCGACGAAAAACGCGGCGAGCACGCCAAGCGTCTCGTCGAACATTTCGCGTGCTAGCAGAAACGTTGCGGGAATTGTCAGGAAGCCGATCAGCGCGGTGCCCACTTTGAGCGCGAGGTGGCTCAGCGGTAACCCGGTCAATTGCATGATGGCGGCGGTCAAGTAGAATTGCAGCGGCTCGCGCCCGGTGTTGCGGATGAAAAAGAGCGGCGTATGGCCGGTGAGAATGTCGTTGACGTCGAGAAGTTTCTCGGCGTGATCGCTCGTCATTTCCGCGGGCGTTCGATCGAGCCGGTAGAAATAAAAGAACGCGCCGAGCGTCATCGCCGCGAGCAGCGCGACCGTCGTCCATTTGATTTGAAACGAGACCCCGTCGCGCCAACGCGCCTGCCGCGCGCGGATCGCTTCGCGCCACGCGGCAAGATTTTTCTCGGGCTGCCAAAACGCGGCGAGAAAAAAGAGAACACTCGCGAACCACGCCGCGACACCCGTGAAGGTGAATTGGTATTCGATTACATCGTTGACCCGAAAAGAGGCGTCGGTGTTTTGGGTGAACGCCAGTACGGTGCAGAGCGCGCTGAGGATCACAAACGCCGCGCGCCAGACGCTGCGCGTGGGCGGCGCGACTTGGGCGGGCGCGAACAGGACGGGCGTCTCGGCATCCGAGGGTGCGGACAGCAACAGCGCGACGGCGCCAGCGTAGAGCGCGACCGCGAGTGGGATCGATTGGCTTTCCGTCAATGCCCACTGACCCGCAACCGCGAGCAGGATTGCCGGCAGGATGAGCAGCGTCCGCGAAAATGTCAGTGCCGTTTTCATTCCAGGGATGGCGATCCGGTCGCTCGACTGGCGTAGAGCAATCCCAGGTTGCGCTGCGCCGGATTTGGAGTCCAGGTGACTTGGAAACTGTTCAGCTCAAAGAAACGGACCAGGTCGGCGTGCGAAAAAGTGGTCACGCCGTCGTGATATTCAATACAGATGTGATCGATTTTCTCAAGGACTGTGGGCGGAGTGTTGAAGAAAATTCCGTACTCTGCGCCCTCGCAATCCATCTTCAAATAGTCGCAGCGCGACAGATGCGCTTCGGCGAGCACTTGATCGAGCGTGACGCTCTGAACCTGAATATCTGCCGCGCGCGGCGCGCTTGCTGCGCCGATGGTCGTTTGCTGAACGGCTTCGGCTGAGACCGCGTGAAGCTGCAGCGGTCCGCTCTGCGCGCCGACCGCGAGCGGGAACGCGCGGACGTTATCGATCTGATTCAGCTGGAGATTCTCTTGCAACAGCGCGAAAGATTCAGGGAAAGGCTCGTACGCGTAAACCACCGCGCGCGGATGCGCCTTCGCCGCCGCGATCGCAAAATCGCCCAACCCCGCGCCGATGTCGATGATGTTCCAACCATCTTGAATCGCGACGCTTGCACTTTCGTACTGGCGATCGAGCGCCGCCTCCTTCAAGACCCAGATGTCCATACGCGTCCGGACGTGGAAGCGCAATCCGTTTTCAAGCTCTATGAGGATTGGCGCAGGCACGCGGATGCCGAGAAATACGCGCAGCATCGTCCACCAGTTTTTGATGCCGCGGAAGAGAGTTGGGATCGATGAAAGATAATAGAGCCAGCGCGAGAGGAGCATGAGTTTCTCAGATGAGCGACCGAGCTTGCCGCGTGTTTGCGTCACACGCGGCTACGAGAACGGCGTGAGGGTCGGAGTGGGGGTGAGATTCGCTGGCGGGACGCTGGGGCTAGCGGGTGTTGCCGCGGGTGCGGCGGCGGGCGCGACCGGCGCGACGTTGACGATGACACCCTTGTCGTTCAGGTCCCACTGGCGTTCCATCACCGTGCGCTCTGCGTAATTCTTCGCGCCGAACCATTTGGTGTTGCCGTTAAACGCGAGTGTTGCGCCCCGGGGATTTACGACATGCACGTAGAGCGAATTCTTCGCCGTCCACGCATTGGATTGTCCCGGCTGCATCTGCGCGTTGAATACCAGTGCGCCATCAATGCCAACTTGGATTGTGATCGTCTGCGTCACGTCGACGCTGAGGTTCAGTCCAGCGGTGGCTTCCGGAGTCCGGCGCGCCGACGGTGGCAGGGTGGCGGTGGGGTTGCCGGGAAATGTGGCGAAGGGCGCGGCAGTGACCGCGAAGGTAGGCACGCTCGTCGGCGCGGCGCCGGGGTTCAGCGTTGGCGTGCGCGTGGCGGGCGCGCGCGCGGGTGTCGGCGAGCGCCCGATGTTGGTGAGCGAGAGAACGGCGGGTCCCACCTGCGTGATTGCGACGAGGGTCGCGGCGAGGCAGCTCAAAATGATCGCGATGCCGACGAGCACGAGAACCGGGAAAGGCAAGCCGCGCCGCGTAATGTGCGCGAAAAATGGCAGCGCGCTCGGCGCGGCAGCAGCGGTTTCGTTATGTTCCACATGTTCTGGCGGCAGCAGTGTTTCTGGCGGCAAAGGCGGCGGTGCGGATTTGGGCGGTTCAGCCGGCGGCAGTTCCGCTATCGGCGTCGTCGCGATCTTCTGAATCGGCGGCGCGATGGGCGCGGGTGGTTTGATCGGTCCAGGGACGGGCGGCGCGGGCGGGGCAGTGGGCTTGATTGGAGGAGGCGATTTTCGCTCAGATGACAGAGTCGCCGGCGTCTGATCGGCGCTATGGAGGTCAAGTATCTCCTGCGCATCAACGGCGAGATAGTTGGCGTACGATCGGATCAGCCCGTGCAGAAAAGGTTCAGGAGGAAGACTGTCGTAGTCGCCTTCCTCCAGCGCTTGAATCACATTGGCGCGGATGCGCGTATCGATTTCAACTTGGAGCGGAGAAATTCCGCGCGCCTCGCGCGCTTGGCGCAATCGTTCACCTAAAAGAGACATCGAGTTGACTATATATCGGCTATGTTTAGAAGTCAAATCTTGTCTACGGATGTCGGTTGTGATATAATCGCTTTGCTCCGAAAGTTCGTCGGGAGGATCGATTGGCTAGACGACGTAAACAAGGTGGCTCAGGTCTGCGGACGATCGTTTTGTTATTGCTTGGTCTTTTTGTTTGCGGCGGGCTTTTCTTTGGTTATCAAATCTACGACACGGTGCGCGAGGCGGTGCTGACGCTCGGTCTGCCGGACATTGGAGCTTTACCGTCGCTGGGCATCGGCGCGCAGCCGGCGCGTGCAGATATTCCGAACATTGCGGCGGGCGAGCGCGTCAATGTGTTAGTGCTTGGAATCGACCGGCGACCTTCTGAAAAGTGTCCGTGCCGCAGCGATGTCATGATGATTGCGTCGCTCGACCCCAAGACGATGACCGCGGGTTTGGTGACGATACCGCGTGATCTCTACATCCCGATCCCGACCGTCGGCGAGGACCGCATTAATACGGCGCTCTTCTATGGGGCTTTGTATAAATATCCGGGAGGAGGTCCCGCGCTCGCGAAGCAGACGGTGGAGTATAATCTGGGTCGCCGCATCCACTACTACGTCCAGATCGATTTTGGCGGCTTCCGAAAGATCGTGGATACCTTGGGCGGAATCGACATCAACGTCCCCAAAGCGATCGACGATCCGACGTATCCCGACGAAAATTTTGGTTACAGACCGATTCACATTCCCGCGGGCATGCAGCATATGGACGGCGAACGAGCGCTTGAGTACGCGCGCTCGCGCCACACGGAGAACGATTTTGGGCGCTCCAAGCGGCAAGTCCAAATCCTTCTGGCGATCCGCGACAAGGCGCTGCGACTCGACCTGCTGCCCAAGCTGCCCGCGCTGATTCAAACGATGTGGGGTACGATCGAGACTGATATGCAGCCGCAAGAGATTCTCGCGCTTGCCAACGCGGCGTCCCAAGTCAAGACTGAGAACATCAAGACGGCGACCATCGATCAGACGATGACAGTGGAGTTTCGCACCAGCACCGGCGCCGATGTGCTCTGGCCGGATCGAACCAAGATTGGTCAGCTGATGGAGGAGATCATTCCGTCGGACACGACGACGGCGAACCAGCCCGCACAACTTACGCAAGAAGCCGCCCGAGTTTTGGTGCTGAATGGCACCAATTCGCCGCTGATCGCCGAGCACACGGCAAAGTTTTTGCAGGCACAGGGATTCCTCATCTCCGCGTACGGCAACGCCGACCGCTTTGATTATCCCAAGACGGTGTTGATCGATTATAACGGCAACAAGAACGCGACCATCACGGCGCTCGCGAAAATCTTCCACGTCGATCCGGAGAACATCCGCCGCACGCCGAACGTCAAGAGCGATGTGGACATTCGCATCATCCTCGGCGCAGATTGGACGCCGCCACCGGACAAGACGCAGCCGTAAATAAAATGAAAACGCCGACCCACATAAAGGGTCGGCGTTCTTGTTCGACAGGTGTGCGTGGACTTGTATGAACGCACTGAGGGACAATCGCATTTAGCGCGCTCGCGTCACCTGAGGTCGCACGCGGCAGTGAAAGGCAGATCGTGCTTCCTCGCTGGCGAGGTTCGATTCTGGGGAGATGTAATCTTATGCGACAAGCACTGCCGGAAGCGGACTCGCGAGCCGGGCTGGTTTCGCTCTATCGGGGTCTTCGCTGCCGCTCCCGCGCCGGCGCGTTGGCAGAGGCAGCGCCGGCGGCTCGACTTGTTGCTGCTGCTTCAAAATCCACTGGTGCAGTTGACTCGCAAATTGCGCCAAAGTCTCAGCGCGAATTGCCAGCACCGCGTTCGTCTCTTCGGTCGTGAGATCGAAGCTCTCCAGTGCGCTACGGCGCGTGCCATTCAGCAGGGCGGCGCGAAAGCCCGGATCGATGACGGCAGTGCCCACCAGGGCTTGGAGGGATTCGTAAGCCATTTCAAATTCTCCTTATTGGGGCAGATCATCCGCGCGAGAATGGCGCGCCGAACCACTGCCTGCGCCCATACTACTCTGCACCAGCCAAAACATTCCCACGGCAATCAGCACATCGCCGATACTGAATACGGTGGGGATGGGAAACGGGGGCGGCAGGACAAACAGGTCAGACAGCCACCACGCGACCGTCGCGTCGCGCGTCAGCACGATGTCTTTGGTTGCCAAGACGCGCGCGCCTGGCTCGGAACTCAGCGCGTTGCGCGTGTGACCGACCTGCGCCAACGCCTCCGGTGTGATCGGCATATAGCCGCCGTTCAACACCATCACCGCGAAGTTGGCGATAAATCCTGCCCCAATCATCCAGATTCCCGGGAGCGCTCGATTCTGCCAGGCGACGAAAAAGAGCAACAGGTAAGACAGCGCTAGCAAGCCAACGCGTGGACTGACTAGCCCGGTGCTGACCGGTTCCGGGAAATAGATGAGATAGACCTGCAAGCCGAATGCGACGAGCGCGACCCATGCCCACCGCAACGGCAAACCAGCCAGCCGATGCAGACTACCCCCGCGTAACAGCCCGATGATGACCGCGCCCAGTACGGCAGCGGCAAGGATCATGAGATGATCTTAGCTTCCGCCGTACGCATCCGGCGCGCCGCCGGCGAGTGCCAGCGCTACGAGCGCCAAGAGAATGTAAAGTACGCGCAAAGTGATTGGGTTCGAGTACTTGGCGACGAGCAGTTTCCAGTTCTCCATCATGCCTCCTTACAAATGCGGGATCTTTTATATCCCGCAAAACCAGTTCGATTACTTGCTGCCGATCTTAGCACAGGGTACTCACGAAACACTCACGGAAAAATGGGCTGGTGCCAGCCGGGTTCGTTTCTATCGACCCCGAAAAGGAAAACGACCTGTTTTGCAGGTCGTTTCCGCGTCTAACGCGCAATGGGTTAGGCGACTGTGTGAGCCGCACCGGTGGTAATCACGTTGTAGAGTTGTTGTGTTTCCGGGCTGGGTCCGACCCCCACCTCATCGCGTAGAATTTGCACGCAAGATTGGTAGGTCTTGAGCGCGCCGCCCCGGTCTCCCGACTTGACCTGCAGGCGCATGATTGATCGATAGATATCCTCGCGGTAATTGTCCTTCGCAAGCACCTTCTGATAGAGCGCAATGGCTTCTTCTGCCTTGCCTCCTCCGTTGTGCCAATTCGCCAGTGATGTGAGCGCATGGATGTACTGGTCGAGCAGGTTGGTTCGGATTGGAATACTCCAATCCTTGTACGAGTCTTCGAAATATTCACCCTGATAAAGCGCGATCGCCTCACGCCAGTATTGGATCCGGCTCTCCGCGGCGACAGCGCGCTCGGCTTCGCTCATCAGCTGCTCAAACGCGCGTACGTCGTACCAGACATTGAGGTCGGGGTCAATCTGATAAAGTCCGTTGTCGTACACAAGGCAGTTGGGCGATACCGCATGCCGCAGCCGGTAAGCCGTTGAATGGAAGACGCCGTTTGCCTTGGCGGGTGAGACAGCGCTCCACAGAGTGCTCAAGATTTTTTCTTTCGGCAACCCTTGGGGGTTGGCGAGCAGGAAGAAGAAAAGTTCTTTGGCGGCTGCAGAATCCCACTCTGTATTTGTGATTTGCCTGCCGTCGACAAATACAGTTGCCGTTCCCAAGGCGCGGGTTTCCACGCGCTGAATCCGAATTTTGGGATGTTCTGGGATCAGCGCACCCCGTGACGGCGGCGCCAGGGAATCGATTGTTTTGATAAGTTGTTCGTAGAAACCAGCGCCGATTGATTTCGAGATGGCGTATCGAATCAGAGATGAAAGCAACTTCCGGTCTGCAATGGCAAATTGATGCTCGCCTAATCCGATTCCGAGTTCTGCGGCGGTTTTTAGATGCTCGCCAGCTGGTCGATAGCGACGCTGCAGGAAATTTACGTGCGCGATGTGGAAATGAGCGCGCGCACAGTCGCGCTTGGCGCCGCTGCGCTCTAGGAGTTCAATCGCTCGGTTTAGAGATTCGATTGCGCCGTCGGCATCGCCCTGTGTGTTATTCAGTATTCCAAGGGATAGTCTAACCAAACCAATTTCATAATTGGATCGGTGGCTTTCGGCTTGCTCCAACGCCTGGCGGGCTAATTGTTGAGCCATCGGTAGATCGCCGGTGAGGCGGTAGGTTTCGCTCAGCGCGTTGAGCGCGTAGGTGATGACAAATCCTTCGTTGATCTGCCGGGCGATTTCGTACGCGGTTTGGTCACTCTGTTGCGCACGCGCGTACTCACCGAGGTCCCGATAGACATCCGCGAGACTGGCAAGCGCGAATGCTTCGATCCTGAGTTGACCACTCCGACGCGACTCGATGAGCGCCTGTTCCAACATCTCGATGGCTTGCGTGAATAATCCTTGGTGGTGGTAACCGACGCCGACGCTGTTCAGACTATTCGCCAGCCCCGGCGCGTTTTTTGCGCGCCGCCAATAGTCCAGCGCTTGTTGGAAATGTTTCTGCGCGTCCAAACTGCCCGCTGACCGGAGCGCCACGCCGAGGTCGTGGTGGAGCAACGCGATGCGAGGAAGGTCGTTTAGCGTCATGTACTCTTTCAATGCGAGTTCTAGTTCAGAAATATCTTTCTTTAGATCTCCGAGCATTCCATGCGATATGCCGAGAATGCGGTGCGCGTCAGCGATTTCTCGCTTGGCTTCAATGCCTGCTAGCGCCAATGCGCGCTGGCAGGCCTGGATCGCCTCTTGATATCGTCCTTGAACCCGCCAGCAAGATGCCTGTTTAACCAATGCTCGGGCAGTGCCGGTGCTATCGCCCTGCTGTTCGTAGATTCTGAGCGCGTGCGAATATTTCTCAACCGCGCTTGCCCTTTCGCCCGTTTCGTCCAAGATCCTCCCGCGATAAACGATCAAATCCGGGTGCGTGTCGAGGAGTGCGGCGGGTAACGCATCGATCCACGTGGCGAGCGTCGTCCAGCGCCCGGCATCGAAGGTCTCCTGCGCGATGTTCTCTACCACGCGCGCGACTTCGTCGAATGCCCTCGCCTTGAGATAATGTGCGATCGAATGATCCCACGCGGCGCGCGCCTCAAAGTGGATTGCCGCGCGGCGGTTCAGCTCCAGCCAGCGTGTGACATCAGATTCCATGAGACGCGCTTGCAGGAAACCCTGAAACAAGTGATGATAGCGATACCACGGAGCGGCTTCTTCAAGACGAACGACGAAGAGATTTTTTTGCTCGATCGTGCGTAACACTTGCGCTGCGTCGTTGAGGTTGAGCAAATCATTACACGTCGCCGGGTCAAGTTGGTCCAGGATCGATGAATCGAGCAGGAAGCGTTGCAGCTCGGGCGATTGCTGAGAGAGAACCTCGCTCGCCAGATAACTAAAGACATGGCTCTGCGTCCCCTGAACGCGCACCAGGTCCTGCATCAGCCCGCGCCACAACGCGTGAGTGGTCAGGAGAATCCCAGTAATCCAACCCTCGGAGTACTCCGCAAGCTGTGATGCGGCTCGCTCTGAAAGCTCGACCTGGTAATTTGCCTGAACCAGCGCGCGAATCTCCTCCGCGGTGAATCGTAGATCGCTGACGCCGAGACCGGCAATTTCCTGCCGCGCGGTGAGCCGGGTCAGCGTTAGTTTCGAAGGCAGGGCGCGGCTGGAGAGAATCAAATGCGCGTTCTCGGGTAGCAGCCGCAAAAACGTGTCGACGATATGATTGACAGAATCCGACTCGTCGATGGCGTGGTAATCATCCAGGATAATCGCAAAATAGTCCGGGATCGTCTCGTGAATTTCTGTTACTAGGGTGCCGACGACGACATCGACGTCGCGCAACGCCAGCGGATCTGAAAGCAGCCGTTCGGTGCGCGACCCAAAATCCGGAAAACGACGCCGCAACGAAGCGAGAAGGTATTCCAGAAACGTTTTCGGGTCACGGTCGGATGAATCGAGACTGTACCAACAGACGGGCAGGGTGGTGTCGTGCGCAAAGTCAATCAACACCGAGGTCTTGCCGTACCCAGCCGACGCGGAAATGAGGAACAACTTGCGCTGGATCTGTTCGTGGAGGAAATCAACAAGGCGCGGACGGTGGACGAGGTTGGCGCGTTTGCCCGGAATCAATATTTTGGTAACTGCTCGCGGAGATTCCAATAAAGCCCCCCAGGGCCAAAGCCGAATCACTCGCGCGAACTCGCGCGAACGCTTGATGCCGTTTATTATATCACGATTCTCGCGGGCTTGCCAAGATGTTGCTTTGATGGTAAACTAGCCAACGAATGGAAACGGATAAACGAAGGACCTATTCGTTTATCCGTGTGACATTCGGAGGCAGAATGCCCGCGCAAGCGCTTTATCTAAAGTATCGCCCGCACACTTTTGCGGAAGTGGAAGGACAAGAACATGTCACGACCACGTTGAAGAACGCACTGGCGTTGGGGCGCGTGGCGCATGCGTACCTGTTCACCGGTCCCCGCGGTACGGGCAAGACGACGACCGCGCGTCTCTTGGCAAAAGCGGTCAACTGTCTTTCCAATGGCGCGGACAAACCGTGCGATGTCTGCGCGGTTTGCCAAGCCATTAACGAAGAGCGCATGCTTGACCTAATCGAAATCGACGCGGCATCGAACACGAGTGTTGAAGATGTGCGCGACTTGCGCGACAAGGTGGATTTTCGTCCCGGAGAAGCCAAGTTCAAAGTCTATATCATCGACGAAGTGCACATGCTGTCGAACGCTGCGTTCAACGCGCTGCTCAAAACGCTCGAAGAACCACCGCCGCACGTGATTTTTGTCCTCGCGACCACCGATCCCCAGAAAATCCCAGCCACTGTGATCTCTCGCGTGCAGCGATTTGATTTTCGGCGGCTGACCCTGCACGAGATCGTCAGTCGGCTAACTGAAATTGCCGCGAAAGAAAATTTGCGGATCGAACCAGCGGCGATCGAATTGATTGCGCGTCAGGCGACCGGCGCGATGCGCGACGCGATTAGTTTGCTCGATCAGCTGACGGCGTACGGCGGCGATGCGATCACGCTCACGCAAGTCGAGGGCTTGCTGGGCGCGGCGTCGCGGCAGATGGTGGGCGAGATCGTGGCGCGACTCGCGCAGAAGGATGTCGCGCAAGGGTTATCAATCATTGCGAACGCGGTGGACAGCGGCGCCGACCCGCGACAACTGGGGCGCGAGATGGTGGAATATTTTCGCGGGTTGATGTTGGTCAGGGCGGGCGGAGTCGCTGCGCTGACTTTGACGGCGGATGCTTTGGCGGAGATGACCGAACTTGCCAAACAATTCTCCGCGGAGCAACTGGTCCGCGCGATTCGATTGTTCAATCAAGCTGCGTTCGAGTTGCGCGCGAGCGCTCACCCGACCTTGCCATTAGAAGTCGCGTTCGTCGAAGCGACGTTCGAAGAAACCGCGCCAACACCGCGCGGCAGCGCGCCGCCGGCGCCGCGCAGCGCGCCGCCTCCTAGACCGAAAATAGAGAATCGCGCGCCCGCCGCAGCAAGAAGCACGCCGCCGGAAAAAGTCGATTCGAATTTTGCGGCAACGCCCGGTACTTTGTCTGTGGATTCATTGCGCGCGGGGTGGCGCAGTGTGCTTGCGCGCGTACGACCGTACGACAAGATGGCGGAAGCATTGCTCCGCGATGCAGAGCCAATCAAGGTGGAAGGTGATCTGATCGTCCTGGGATTCTATTACCAGGGACACGCCGAGCGATTTGAGAAGCAAGCCAATGGCAAGGTGATGATCGAGAAAGCGCTGACCGAGATTTTTCAAACCAGGTGTCGCGTCAAGTGCGTGCTCTCGCCCAAGAAGGCGCGGCTGAAGGCGGTTGAAGAAGATCCTTTGATCCGCGCCGCGATCAATCAGATGGGCGCAGAGATAACCGAGATACACGATCAGGAGCGATAGCATGAGCAAGCGAAGCGCGCCGCGCGGCGGCGCACCGATGCCGCGTATGAACCCCGCGAACGCGCAGGGCGCGTTGCAGGCGCTGCAGCAAAAGATGCTCGAGACGCAGGCGACGCTGGCGAACGAAAATGTTGAAGTGAGCGTCGGCGGCGGCGCGGTCACGGTCGTCATCAGCGGGCAACAAAAAATCCAGGCGATCAAGATTTCGCCGGAGGCAGTCACCGCCGGCGATGTGGAGATGTTGCAAGACTTGATCGTCAGCGCGGTCAACGCGGCGATCGACAAATCGCAAGAACTTGCCGCGAGCAAGATGAGTGCGGTCACGGGTGGGCTGGGTCTGCCCGGGTTGCTCGGTTAGTTATGGACACGACCCCGCGAGCGGTCATGCGCTTGATCGAGGAATTTCACCGGCTGCCGGGAGTGGGACCCAAGACCGCGCAGCGTCTCACCTTTTATCTCTTGCGCGCCCCCAAAGACCAGGCGCAGTCACTGGCGGAAGCGCTGGTGCAATTGAAGGATCGGATCGTCACCTGCGCGATTTGCAGCAACATCGCAGAAGAAAATCCCTGTGCGATCTGCCGGGATGAGGCGCGGGAGCGATCGATCATCTGCGTGGTCGAAGAGCCGCTCGATGTGTTGGCGCTGGAACGCACGCGCGAGTACCATGGGCTTTACCATGTCTTGCATGGCGCGATCTCACCGGTCGAAGGAATCGGTCCGGAAGATTTGCGGATTCAGGAATTGCTGAACCGCATCCAGCGCGGCGGCGCAGTCAAAGAAATCGTTCTGGCGACGAATCCAAACCTGGAAGGCGAAGCCACCGCGATGTACCTCGAGCGGTTGATCAAGCCGCTCGGCATCAAGATGACTCGGCTCGCGCGCGGGTTGCCGGTCGGCGGCGATTTGGAGTACGCGGACGAAGTAACGCTCACGCGCGCGCTGGAAGGCCGGCGCGAAGTCTAACTTGACAAAGAAATAAAACCTGCTATAATAGCCACGTAGTCAGTTCGATTTACAAAATCTGCACTTGCGGAGGGCATAGAGGCAAATCGACGGCATCGTTCGTGATTCGTTGAGGGTGTCTCTTTGTCTCCGCCGGCGATGAGTCGGCGGTTTTGTTCTCTCAAAACCTAAGCTTGACATGGGTGGAAGGGCATGGTAAAGTCCACCCGTTCGGTCAAGGATCCCGCGATCTTTGCGTGGGTTCAGGCAGAACCTTAACAACTGAAGAGTGGTAGGAAAGAAGCGTTTAAGAGTTGAAGAATCTGGATATAAAATCTCACGTTGAAATACAACGGAGAGTTTGATCCTGGCTCAGGATGAACGCTGGCGGCGTGCTTAACACATGTAAGTCGAACGGACGCTTTGAGCAATCGGAGCGTTAGTGGCAGACGGGTGCGTAACACGTGGGTGACCTACCTCAAAGTGGGGAACAACAGACCGAAAGGTTTGCTAATACCGCATTAGTTCGGTGATTCATTTTGCCGAATAAAGCCGTAAGGCGCTTTGAGAGGGGCTCGCGTCCCATCAGGTAGTTGGTGAGGTAATGGCTCACCAAGCCGATGACGGGTAGCTGTTCTGAGAGGAAGATCAGCCACACTGGCACTGAGATACGGGCCAGACTCCTACGGGAGGCAGCAGTGAGGAATATTGCGCAATGGACGAAAGTCTGACGCAGCGACGCCGCGTGGGCGACGAAGGCCTTCGGGTCGTAAAGCCCTTTTAGCAGGGACGAGTGAGGACGGTACCTGCTGAATAAGTCTCGGCTAACTACGTGCCAGCAGCCGCGGTAAAACGTAGGAGGCGAGCGTTATCCGGATTCACTGGGCGTAAAGCGTGCGTAGGCGGTTAGGTAAGTCGGACGTTAAAGCCCCTGGCTCAACTGGGGGAGGTCGTTCGATACTGCTTGGCTTGAGGATGAGAGAGGAAAGTGGAATTCCCGGTGTAGCGGTGGAATGCGTAGAGATCGGGAGGAACACCAGTGGCGAAAGCGGCTTTCTGGCTCATTTCTGACGCTGAGTGCACGAAAGCGTGGGGAGCAAACGGGATTAGATACCCCGGTAGTCCACGCTCTAAACGATGAGAGCTGGGTGTTGGTGGGATTTCCCATCAGTGCCGAAGCAAACGCGTTAAGCTCTCCGCCTGGGGACTACGAACGCAAGTTTAAAACTCAAAGGAATTGACGGGGGCCCGCACAAGCAGCGGAGCGTGTGGTTCAATTCGATGCAACACGAAGAACCTTACCAGGGTTTGACATGCAAGTGGTAGGGAAGGGAAACTGGACCGACCCGCAAGGGAGCTTG
>JBBIJS010000022.1:0-20148 GCA_037445855.1 Chloroflexota bacterium
GGAAGCTCCTTGCAACATCGATCATGTTTTGGAAGATGACACGGCTTGTTTCAGCCGGTCAACCAGCTCTTTGACTTGTGCTAATGGTTTGTCGTCAACCCAGAGAAAAAGATTATTATGCTGCAACTGGATGGTCAACAAATGCTTGCCCTTGTTATCAGCGCTTAATTCGATTCCGTTGATATGGCTGACATGAATTCGTTTGCTTCCATCGACAAAGAAACATTCAAGCACATCGTCATCCAGGGTCAATCGGGTGGGTTCCGATTCAGCAAGTTTGATTCTGGTGAGCATTCCTGACCTCCCGGTCATTGTCGACGCATGTCTCCACATGGAAAGCAGTTTGAGACGAATCGAGGAAAGTCAGTATTGAATGCGATAGTCTATGACGATTTGGTCAGCGATGACCGGCAACCACTGCTGGGTCCCATAGGTAGTGTGGTTTGGATGGGTTTGGTACGTATGTAACGCCTGCTCATCCCGAAACCGGATTCGCACGTACCATCGATAGGGCGCGTCAGTTGCCAACGCTACTCCAAACGACATCTCTTCCACGCCTGGAATGGCAGTAATGAGCACCCGCCCTGCTTCAGCCACAGCAGCAAGGCGTTCGTCAGAGACGTCAGTGCGCGGGTTCGCGAGAATGAGCCGCTCGATTGTCTGACGCACATTGATGGGCTTTGCCATATCAAGTTCCTTCCCTTCAATCAATGAGACGCTGCCACATTCTAGGGTTGTTGTGAACAGCGCGTCAAGTAGCCCAACTCGGGATCAAGCAGCATGACGCCAAACGCTTCCGCCCGCCGCCGCGTGCCGCCCCGTCGGTTTCAACCGATGGCGGTGGCTTATTCGTCATGACAAAAGGGTCTATCTTAGTTCGCTATCTCTTCTTGCCTTTTGCTTCTGCTCTGTCCAAATTCTCCTTCACCCTAAACCTCACGATTCTGCGGATCAGGTCGTACGGAATTGGCTTGTCCAACGGGAACTGTACCGAACCCCTTCCTTGTTCATAAACGGAAAGTGCCTTTTTGAATTTCTCAATCCCGGTCGGGATAGGGTAAAACCCGATATGCTTTTTGAACGCGGCATAATGAACCAGATTACCTTTCAGCGTGAAGGTCGGCATCCGATACTTGATGGTCTCTTCCGCATCTGGCGCCGCTTTTCTAATCGTCATTCTTATCTTTTCCAGAATCTGTTGAACATCATCTGGGAAGCCCGCGATATATTCATCTATCGCCTTGGGTGCTGTTTGATCAGTTCTCATATCACTCCTTCCGACGGTTTCCGAGGAATACCTTGGGCTGTCCAACGGTTTGCGTTCCCCGCAAGTGGGCGGGCGTGGACTCTGCCGGGAAGCAGAAAAAACCAAGCCAGAAAAATGCCTGCCGCAGGTCACGCAGACTCGCGCTTGTTGCGTGCACGCTTGGTTGGGCAACCGGCTTGCTTACCAAAACGCCGCCAAGTTGACCTGCAATTTCGCACATCTGGTCAGGTCGATCCTGATGTTAAAGGGGTTACCCAACCCGTGCTTAAGCGGAATGACGCAAACTGCTGGCTTGCCGCGCCGGTGCGGGAAACAACCCTTTGCCTTCCTCACCCACCAGCCGTTCGTTGCAACCCCGCGCGCCGTCCGCTGATGAAATAGACGCCGCTCAACACAATCACCGCCATGCCGATGACCGACACTGTGAACGCGGTTGCGCCGCCCCAGTCAAAATCGGTGACGAGTTGGAAGATCGTAATCGTCGCGAGGGTCGTGCCCGGCGTAAACAGGAAGATCACGACCGAGAGCGTCGTCACCGCGCGCACGAACGCGGTCACAAAGCCGGTCAAGAGCGCGCTGCGCAGCAACGGGAACAGAATGTCGCGGAAACCGCGCAGCGAACTCGCGCCCAGACTCGTCGCGGCTTCGTCCAGCGAGCGATCGATCTGCTGCAAGCCCGCGATCGCGGCTTGATAGCCGACGGGAATGTTCCAGAAGATCATCGAGAGTGTGATCAGCATCCCGCGATCGATCCAATCGAAAATGTGTTGATTGAACGCGGTCGCGTAGCCGATGCCGAAGAACAAACCCGGCACCGCCGCCGGCATGATCGCCATAAAATCCACCGCCTGTCGTCCCCACCACTCTTTCCGTTGCACGAGAAACGCGAGCAGCAGCGCAAAGAGCGCGCAAATGATCGCGGCAATGCCGCCGAACTTGAGCGTGTTGATCAGCGATTGCGAATGTGAACCCAGGTACTCGAAATTTTTCGACGTCAAAGCCAGATTGTTCGGGAAGGCGACCGTCAGCGCGCTCACGATGAGGACGCCATAAACCATCAGGATGAAGACGGCGAGAATCGAACACGCGATAAAGCACGCGGCGGTCAGCGCGCGCGGCACGGGCGGTCGGGGGATCGAGGTCGCTTTGCCGCTGATCGTCACGTAAGAACGATTGCCTTCGATGCGCAATTTCGCGACGTAGAGTACGAGCGCGAGGACGAGGAGAATGGTGCTGACGGCTGCCGCGCCGGTGAAATCGCCGAAGCCTTCGATGAGCGAGTACGCCTGCGACGGCAACACGGTGAATTGGCCGGCGATCAACAACGGATTGCCGAAATCTTCGAGGATGTAGATCGCGGTCGTCAGAATCGCGGCGGCGAGGCCGGGGCGCGCGAGCGGGAGCGTGATCGTGCGAAAGACATTCCACGTGCCCGCGCCGAGGTTGCGCGCGGCTTGCTCCAGGCGCGGGTCGTTGCGCGCGAGCACATCCGCGATCAGCTGGTACGCAAAAGGAAAGAACGCGATCGTCTGCACGCCCCACAATCCGTAGAATCCCAGGATCAACGGCGATTGCCCAAAGACGCCGTACGAGATTACGCCGCGCGGCCCGAAAAGCAAAATGTACGACACGGCGACGACGAAGGGAGGCGAAAGGAGGGGCAGAATGCCGACGATGCGAAAGAACGGCTTCCAGGGCATCTCGCTGTAGACCATCGAGTACGCGTAGACGAAGCCCAGCGTCACGGCGGTCGTCGTCGAAGCGAGCATGATTTGGATCGAATTGAAAAGGGGTTTGATCCAGGTTTGCCCGCCGAGGAAACTGAAATAGCCATCTAGCCCGGGGACGATGACAACCTGGACTTGCGGATAGATGATGAACATCACCATCAAGCCGACGAGAACGGCGAGCACGAGCACAACGGTGGGTTCGCGAGAAATTGAGCGCATGGTGGTTGTTAGGTTGGTCGAGGGTTGGGTGGTTAGATGGTTAGGTGGTTGGGGCGATTTTCAAACCACCCAACCACCCAACTACCTAACGACCTTGTTCTACAATCCGACCGTGGTCTGCCAGAGTTGCGTGA
Organism: Chloroflexota bacterium; assembly: GCA_037445855.1. Lineage (GTDB taxonomy): Bacteria > Chloroflexota > Anaerolineae > UBA4142 > UBA4142 > DAIDTM01. The sequence continues at coordinate 3,351 of JBBIJS010000022.1, forward strand.
GTCGCTTTTGGTTGTCCGCCGCCCACACGCCGTCGTAGTTCACGAGCTTGACGGTGTCAAGCGTTGGCGCGCCGGGAGCGGGTGGTACGCCGGGGACAAGCGAGACGCGGTTCGAGAGTTTGACATTGAGCGCGCCGGCGTCTTTGGTGAGCATCCAATCCACGAAGGGTTTCGCGGCGGCGGTGTTCGGTCCACCCTTGATGATGCTGACGCTGCCAACTTCAAAGCCGGTATCCGCGATGACCGCCAAATCAATCGGATTGCCTTGCGCTTTGGAGGTCAAGATGTCGTGCGCCCAGTTCGGTCCGCCGACGAATTGCCCTTGCGCCACGAACTGAATTCCATTCGGCGCACTATCGACGTACTGTGCGACGTTCGCGTGGAATTTCTTCATATAGTCCATCGCCTTGGCTTCGTCCTTGTTGAAACGGAACACTTGCGTCGCCAAGAAGACGTAACCGCCGCCCGTCGTGATCGGGCTGGGCATGATGATCTTGCCTTTCCACGCGGGATCGAGTAGATCGTCCCAGGTCGCCGGTTTCTTGCCGCCCATTTCCGCGGCAAGGCGACTGGTGTTGTAGACGAACGCGAAGATGCCGACGTACCAGCCGGTCCAGAAACCGTTCGGATCCTTGAACCCGGTAGGTATCGCCCCGGCATTCGGCGAGACATAGTTCTCCAACAGCCCTTGTTTGCCCAACACGTCGTGGAATGAGCGATCGCCGCCGATGAAAATGTCGCCTTTGGGCGATGCTTTTTCCGCGATGATGCGCGTTTGGAGTGCGCCTGCTGCCGCCAGCGGCAGCAGCTGAACGTCAATGCCGGGCACGGCGGCTTTGAACGCCGCGAAGAAAGCGTCGTTCGTGGATTGGTTCAACGCCGAGTAAATGGAAATACTGCCGCTCGCCTTCGGCGCGACCGTCGCCGCGACAGTCGGTGCAACCGCTGGCGCTGCCGGCGCGCACGCGGCGAGGATGCCGCCCGCGGCGGCGAGTCCAACGCCGGCGCCGAGCCAGCGCAGAAATTCGCGGCGACTCAGCGCGGGGGAAAAAGTGTCTATCTGTGGCTTGTCCATCGTGTTTCTCTCCTTCGAGTGAATGGGTTCCGCTTAAAATCGATTCAATTTCGGTTTCCTTCGATAGCCACCTCCATGGTCAAGCGTGGAGCGCCACTTGGTTCAGAGTATATCAGAAACTGAAAGCGGGGTCAATGGTGTTCCACGGCTGTTGCAAAGTCGGTTCGTAGTCAGGCACGCAGCGAAGCGGAGTGCCGGTTGCGGCAGGGCGCGCGACTCCGCTGTGCTCCGTTGCTCACTACAAACGTGGCGTCTTTCCTGTCAATCGACTTTGCAACAGCCGTGATGGTGTTCCACGCCTGTTGCAAAGTCGCGTTGGGTTGTCATTTCGAGCCGCACTTGCGAGAAATCTCGCCAGCCGCGCGGGAGATTTCTCCTCGCAAAGCCCGCTCGTCGAAATGACAAGAGACGATGCAACAGCCGTGATGACGGGTGGTTACCCACATCTCTGTAACGCGGGCTGCCAGCCCGCAGGCGAGCCGCCTGCGCCACAGGATTTGTGTACAATCACCAGGGTTGGGCTGGTGATTGCACACATCTTGATTGTGTCATTGCGAGGCGCGGTTTTTGCGCCGAAGCAATCTCAATCATTAGCAATGCGATTGCTTCGCTTCGCTCGCAATGACACTTGTGTACAATCACCAGGGTTGGGGTATTGCAAATCGCTTGAGACGCGCTATAATTGGCGAACGAGGAGCCGCCGTGACCCAGCCGTCCGCTGACCGATTGGCACTGCTCTACCGCGTTTCGCAGACCTTCAACTCGTCGCTCGACCTCGATGCCGTGCTGACCCGCGTAATGGACGAGGTCATCGCGGCGACGCGCGCCGAACGCGGTCTTTTGATGCTCCGCGCTGCCGATGGACGCCTGGCGTTTCGCGCCGCGCGCGGCATGGAGCAGCAGACGATTGACGCGCCCGAGTTTCAAATCTCGCGCGGACTGGTCGAGCGCGTCGCCGCGGAAGGACAACCGCAATTGTCCAGCGACGCGCAGACCGACGGCTGGCTCAGCCGGCGCGCCAGTGTCACCGGGCTGCACTTGCGTTCGATCCTGTGCGTGCCGCTCCAACTCAAAGACACGGCGCTCGGCGTCATCTACGTCGACAACCGGCTCCAAGCCGGCATCTTTACCCCGGACGATCTCGAACTCCTCAGCGCGCTCGCGCGCCAGGCGGCGATTGCGATCGAGAACGCGCGGCTCTTTTCTGATCTCGAATCCAAGCTCGCCAGTCTCCATCTGCTGCACGACCTCAGCGCCGATCTGACCTCCACGCTCGATCTTCAGAAGGTGCTGGTCGCGTGCCTCCAGCGCGTGCAGCATTTGCTCGGCGTCGCGACCGCGTCGATCCTTACGGTGGAAAGCGACGGACTCGTCTTTCAGGTTGCGATCGGCGAGAAAGCGGTGGAGGTCAAGCCGTTCAGGGTTCCGCTCGGGCATGGCATCGCCGGCTGGGTCGCGCAGAACGCGCAGGCGACTTTCAGCAACGACGTGAGCCGCGACCCGCGCTTTTATCGGTCGGTCGATACCGGCACCGGCTTTGTGACGCAAGCGCTGATGGCAGCGCCGCTCATCGTCAACCAGCGCGTCACCGGCGTTATCGAAGTCTCGAACAAGCCCGGCGGCTTTGCTGCTGCCGACGTGGACCTGCTCGCGACGATTGCCGGCAGCGCGGCGATGGCGATCGAGAACGCGCGGCTCTACCAGGTCGCGGTAGAAAAAGGACGGATGGAGCGCGAGCTGCAGGTCGCGCTGGAGGTGCAAGCGAGTTTGATTCCGGCGCAGACGCCGCAGATTCCCGGCTGGGAATTTGCCGCGCTGTGGAAGCCCGCGCGCGTCGTCGGCGGCGATTATTATGATTTCATTCCGGTCAACCATGCGAAGGCGCAGCTTGAGCGGAGCGCAAAGTCGAATAGCCCTGCGCAAGGTTTGGGTATTGTCATTGCGGACGTTTCAGACAAGGGCATGGGCGCGGCGATGTTTATGACGCTGACGCGCGCAGTCGTCCGCGCGAGCATCGCGCCGGCGCGCGCGCCCGCCGAGTGCATCAGCCGCGCGAACGCGCTCATTGCCGCGGACGCCGCGAACGGCATGTTCGTCACGTTGTTTTACGCGCAGCTAGACCCGGCAAGCGGCGAGTTCACCTACGTCAACGCCGGACACAATCCACCGCTCCATTATCGCGCCCAGGCGAATCAGTTGGACGAACTCACGCGCACCGGGCTGGCGATTGGAATCGACGAGGTATTCCAGTACGCCCAACGCGCGGTGATGCTGGAGCCGGGTGATTTTGTCGTCCTCTATACGGACGGCGTGACGGAAGCGCACGTCGCCGACGAGGAACTTTTTGGAGAAGAACGCTGGCGGCGGGTGATCGAGCAGAAAAAAAATTCCTCCACGACGGAAATCGTCGCGGCGGCAGATGCGGCGCTGCATGAATTTACGCGCGGCGCGGCTCCGTTCGATGATGTGACGGTCGTCGTCCTCAAGCGGTTATGAACGGCGGCGGCGCGGAGCGTTCCAGAGACAACGGATCCAATTTCACAGAAAATTTTCGGAGGGGGAAAGATGGATATCTCGATTTCTCAAGCGCAGGGTCGGCTGCCGGTAACCGTCCTCACGCTCAAAGGTGACTTGGATGCTTCCACGTCCGCCGATTTTCAGGCGCGCGCAAAGCAATCGATCGACGCCGGCGCGCGCAACGTGCTGATCGATCTCAGCGGCGTCCCGTACATGAGCAGCGCGGGGATGCGCGCGCTCAACCAGATCTTCAACTGGCTCAGCGGCTCCCCGGCTGAAAACGAGGCGATCAAAAAAGCGGTCGCCACCGGCAAAGTCAAGTCGCCGCATCTCAAATTGCTCAATCCGACACCCCACGTCCTGCAAGTCCTGAAGATGGCGGGTTTCGATATGTTCCTAGAAATTCACCACAACTTGAAAGATGCCATTGCTTCCTTCTGAGCCGGGCGCAGGCGCCGGACCGGGTTTGCCGACCGGCACGGTCACGTTCCTCTTCACTGACATTGAAGGTTCAACGCGCCTGCTCCAGGACTTGCGCGAGCAGTACACGGTCGTCCTCGCCGATCAGCGCGCGCTGCTGCGCGCCGCGTTCGAGAAATGGAACGGACGCGAAATGGATACGCAAGGCGATGCGTTCTTCGTCGCGTTTCCGCGCGCGGTGGACGCGATCAATGCCGTCGTCGACGCGCAGGGCGCTCTAGCCACTCACGCGTGGCCCCACGGCGCGCGCGTGCGCGTGCGGATGGGTTTGCACACCGGCGAGCCCATGATCGGCGCGATGGGCTATGTCGGAATCGATGTGCATCGCGCGGCGCGGATTTGCTCCGTTGGCTACGGCGGTCAGGTGCTCGTGTCACAGACCACGCGCGATCTGGTCGAACACGATTTGCCGAAAGGCGTGAGTCTGCGCGATCTGGGCGAGCATCGCCTCAAGGATTTGCCGCGCAGTGAGCATCTCTTCCAAGTGGTGGTCGCAGATCTGCCCTCGGATTTTCCAGCCCTCAAATCGCTCGACGCGATCTCGAGCAGCGAGTTGATCGGCGCGACGATTCAGAATCGGTACCGCATCGATTCCGAGATTGGGCGCGGCGGGATGGGGACGGTCTATCGCGGGCATGACCTTGTGTTGCAGCGCGACATCGCCATAAAGATATTGAACGACTCCGAGCTGGAAAGCCGCGCCCGCTTGCTGCGGGAGGCGCAAGCCACCGCGAAACTCAACCACCCCAATATCGTCAGCGTCTACGATGCCGGCGAATGGAATGGTCTTCCGTTCATTGTGATGGAGCTTGCGCCGGGGCATTCGCTCCATACGCATCCGCCGCAATCGATTGACGAAACGATTTCGATCGCGCGTCAAATCTGCGCCGCGCTCGATCACGCCCACGCGCAGGGGATCATCCATCGCGATCTCAAGCCGGAGAATATTCTCTTCACGAATGACGGCAAAGCGAAATTGATGGATTTTGGATTGGCGCGGGCGCGCGGCGCCGCGCGCATCACGACGGACGGCACGCTCGTCGGCACCGTGTTCTACGTTTCACCGGAGCAAGCGCAGGGGCTGGAAGTCGACGCGCGCAGCGACTTGTATTCACTCGGCGTCATGCTGTATGAATTGCTCACGGGTCGGCTGCCCTTCACCGGCGACAACCCGATGTCGATCATCTCGCAGCACCTGTACGCGGCGCCGGCGCCGCCCAGCACACTGCGCGCCGACATTCCGCCTGCGCTTGACGCGATCGTCCTGCGCTTGCTCGCCAAGAAACCGGACGAGCGGTTCGCCTCCGCGCACGAAGTGGAAGTGGCGCTCGCGGGAATGGAAGCGGGCATCCGACCCCGCACAGCCGCGCCGCGCCACAACCTGCCGATCCAGCTTAACAGTTTTATCGGACGCGAACGTGAGATGGCTGAAGTGAAACAGCTGCTGCGCGCGTCGCGGCTCGTGTCTCTTACCGGCGCGGGCGGCAGCGGCAAAACGCGCCTCGCCATTCAGGTCGCGTCCGATTTGGTTTCCGATTATCCGGATGGCATTTGGCTGGTCGAGTTGGCGACGCTGACGGATTCCACCTCGCTCACGCAACGCATCGCGACGGCGCTAGGACTCCGGCAAGAAGCCACGCGCCCGCTGATGGATTCGCTGACCGCGTACCTGACCGAACGCACTCTGCTGTTGATCCTCGACAACTGCGAGCATATGATCGATGCGTGCGCGCAGTTGGCGGATGGGCTGCTTCACGCCTGCCCCAATTTACATCTAATGATCACCAGCCGCGAGGCGTTGGGCATCGCCGGCGAGACCGCGTTCCGCGTGCCGTCGCTGGCGATTCCGGATGTGCGCCACCTGCCGCCCGTGGAAACGCTGGCGCAGTACGATGGCGTGCGGCTGTTCGTCGAACGCGCCGCCAGCGTCGCGCCCAATTTTCAGCTCACCGCGGAGAACGCGCTCATCGTCGCGCAAGTGGCGCAGCGTCTCGACGGGATTCCGCTGGCGATTGAATTGGCGGCGGCGCGCGCCCAAGGGTTGTCGATCGAGCAGATCGCGACGCGGCTGGATGATCGCTTCCGCTTGCTGACCGGCGGCAGCCGCACCGCGCTGCCGCGCCAACAAACCTTGCGCGCGCTGATCGACTGGAGTTACGATCTGCTGGCGGACCCGGAACGGATGATGTTCCGCCGCCTGGCGATTTTCTCCGGCGGTTGGACGCTGGAAGCGGCGGAAGCCATCTGCTCGTGCAACCACGTCGAAGACATTGGCGTGATGGATTTGTTACTGCGGCTAGTGGACAAGTCGCTCGTCGTCGCGGACAAGCAGGACGGCGCGGCGCGCTATCGGATGTTGGAGACGATCCGGCAATACGCGCGCGATCGGTTGTTCGGCTCCGGCGAAGCGGAGACGCTGCGCGAATGTCACCTCGGCTATTTTCTAAATCTCGCGCGCGACGCGGAGCCGAAACTGCGCGGCGCGGACCAAGTGCGCTGGCTCGATCGATTGGATATCGAGCACGACAATTTGCGCGCCGCGCTGGATTGGTCGTACGAAAGCGGCAGAGAGGAGACCGCGCTGCAAATGGCGGGCGCGCTGTGGGGCTTTTGGGAGATGCGCGGCTATTTCGGCGACAGCCGCAGCTGGCTGGAGAAGACGCTGGCAACCGGCGACAATGCGCCGGCAACTTTTCGCGTCAAAGCCCTGTTTGGCTTGGGGCGGCTGGACAAATTCCAGGGCAAGTTCGACGATGCGCGCGTGCGTCTGCAAGCAAGTCTGGCGCTGTATCGCGCGTCGGGACAGAAACGGGAGATCGCTCTCGTGCTGCAAACGCTGGGCGAAGTTGCCGCGGAGCAGGGCGACCTTGTCACCGCCAGCCAGCGCTTTGAAGAGACGTTGGTGATTTTCCAAGAGTTGGACGACAAGCGCGGCATGGCGGGAATCTATCTTTCGCAGGGCGAGATCGCACGCGTGCAGGGACGCTACGAAGAGGCAAAGGCGCTGTACGCGCAGAGTCTCGCGCTCATCGATACGTTTGGCGACAACCGCAGCAAGGTGACGGTGCTTGTTAATCTGGGACACGTTGCGCTCAACCAGGGCGATGCCGCGACGGCGCTGGAATATTTCCGAGACAGCTTGAGGTCGAGTCAGAAACTGGCAAACAAGTATTTAATTGCCTATTGTCTCGCCGGTTTGGCAGGCGTGGCGCGGTTGTCGCTCCAGTTCGAGCGCGCGGCGCGGTTGGCGGGTGCGGCGGACACGCTGTTGGGATCGATTGGCGGTCAGTTGGATCTCGCCGACCGCGTGGAGCACGAACGCAGCGTCGCGTCCGTGCGTTCTCATCTCGACGCAAAGACGTTCGCGGCGGCGCAAGCCGAAGGCAGCGGGATGATGCTAGAGCAGGTGGTGGCGTACGCGCTAGAGGGAAAATAACTGGCGCGTCTTGCCGGGGAAGGATCGAACGCACAACGCGGGAGCGGCGCTAGGCTTCTCCCGCGTTGTGCGCTTTCAGCGCACGCGTGCTATTTCTTCTCCAAACACTTGCGGTAGAGAACTTTGCCATCGCCCGCCGCGTAAAAATCTTCGAGGTGTGCGACGCGCTCATAGCCGTGCCGTTCATAAAACTCGCGCGCCGCGACGTACGCGTTCGAATCGGACGTCTCAAGATAAATCGCCCGCGCGTGGCGCACACCGAGGTCTCGTTCGATCTGGCTCAGCAGCTCGCTGCCAATGCCGTGCCGCTGGGCGGCGCGGTCGACGCAGAGCCAATACAGGTCCCACACGCGGTCGGTCAGGGGAGTTGGACCGTAGCAGGCGAAGCCGGCGATATCGTTGGGGTTGCCGTTGCGATAGATGACGAAGGTGTGGTCGTCGCGCGGCTCGGGGTCGAAAAAAGTATCGAGCATTTCGCGCACGATGTGGATTTCGTCCGGCGTAAAAACGCCTGTGCCCTGCGCCAGGCGCTCGATCACCGGCGCATCTTCGGGCCGGGGAGATTCAATGGACATAGGCGAGTCGGCTAGGCGACCGCGATGCCGGCGACTTGCGCCGGCGCGCGTTTGATTTTTGCGGGGCGCTCGCTGACCGGCGCTAACCCGCTCGCCGGGATCGAGTAAACGCCATCGCTGCCCACGCTGCGGGCTTTCAGTTCGTACGTAATGATGCGCGGCCGGGCGGCGCCCTTCAGGCGATAACGCCGCGCGGCGAGCCGCACGATCTCGTCGGCAAGTTCGCCATAGTTCATACCGGCAACCCGCGCCGCGCGCGCGATGCCGGCGTCCGCGGAAAGATCCGCGTTCGGGTTCACTTCGAGGACGTACGGCGTGCCGTTGCGAAGCCGCAGGTCGACGCGGCCGTAATCGCGCAAGCCCATCGCGAGGTAAGCGCGGCGCGCCACGTCCTCGATGCGCGCCTTGACGGAATCGGTCACGCGCGCCGGGCAGGTGGGCGGCGTACCCAAATACTCCGGCGAGGTGGGTACCCACTTGGCGCGGAAGGAGACGATGCGCGCGAAGGGATTTTGAATGCGGCGGAAGTTGATTTCAGAGAGCGGCATCACGCGCGGGTTCTCGTCGCCCAGAACGGTTACGTTGAATTCGCGCCCCTCGATAAATTCCTCAACCAGCGCGGGCTGATGGTACATCTCCCAGATGTAACGCACCTGGCGGCGCAGCGCGCGGTCGTCATGCACGACGGAGTTGAGCGTGATGCCGATGCTGGCGTCTTCCGAAACCGGTTTGACGAACAACGGATATTCAATCTGACGCTGGATGGTCCAGGGAGTAAAGATCTGATACGCGGCGGTAGAAATTCCGTGCGCCTGCAAAATTTCTTTCGCGCGCGCTTTGTTGAGACAATTCGCGAGCGTGCGGCGGTCGGAGCCCGTGTAGCGGAAGCCGAGGTGCTCAAAGACGGAGATGATGTACGGTTCGAGGTAGGTCTTGTTGCGAATGCTCTCGCACAGATTGAAGATCAACCATTCGTTCGGATCGTATTGCTTCAGCGGTCCCCATAGATCATCGCGAATCGGAACCGCGGCGGTCGTGTGACCGAGTCCGCGCAGGGCTTGCTCGATATCTTTTTCGACGAGAACGATTTCTTGTTCGGCGAACAGATCATCTTCCTCACCCTGCTCCACCTTATCGACGACGTTGAATACGACCAGGATCTTCACTGAACCCTCATCTCTAAACCATACTTTGTTTCAGGATTTTCTTGCGAAAAAAATTTCGCGCAAAACTTCCGGTAGCATTATACAATAGGAATCGAAAATTGACACCTTAAAGTTTACGTGCGCCGCGTTCTGGCGCGCGCCGCGCTCAGCCGAACCGCGCGGAACAACCTTGACGCGTGAACGGCTGCCGCGGCGAAGCGAGTGGTCGCCGCGCGCAAACTCGTTTGCTAAATTCGCCAAGCATTTGTATAATCCCGGCGTCGAAACAGAACCGGCGCGCATCCGAAATTCTTTTCTCAGACGCGGAGGTGAGACTGTGCCCTCGAAGCTTTCGATCCATCTGAGCGCTTACCCGAACAACGCGTTCGACATCTTGGAAAAGATGCAGCCCAGTATCGTCAAGGTGTTCAATCAAAACAGCGAGATGAACATCGACGAGATTCGCCGGCGCTGCGGCGCGCTGATCGTCTACCGCGAGTACGTTGAAATGGATTATCATCAATCGGCTGATGATTTCTTCTTCAAACTCCAGCCCTCGCTCAACAAACTGCGCGGACGCGGCATCCTCTGGGAAGGCATGAATGAACCGGTGCCGAGTTCGGTCGCCGATGCGAAATTGCTGAACGCGTGGTACGTGCGGTTCGCGCAAATCATGCACGCGCAAGGCGAGAAGGTCGCCGGCTTTTCGTGGTCCACCGGCAATCCGACGCCGGCAAACTGGGATTCCATTCTGCCCTACGTCGTCGACGCCGCCGCCGCGGTGGATGTCCACGCGTTTCACGAATACTACAATCAAGCCATCCAGGGACAGGACTGGGGCGGCTATCGCCGCTTTGAGCAAGCGCTGCCGGCGTATGCGCGCAAGCCCGTGATCATCACCGAAGCCGGCTATGACGACAGCGGTCAGGCGCAGGGCGGCTACCTCGGCAAAATCTCGAACGCGGAATATCTGAACATCCTGAAGCAGTACGACCAGTTATTGCTTCAAGACCCGTACGTGCTCGGCGCGACGATCTATCAGTGGGGCGATGGGAACTGGCCCTCGTTCGATCTCGGTCCGATCGTCAACGCGCTCTCGGATTATGTGGTCGCCGCTGGGCAGGGTTATCACATTCCGAATCCGTTGCCCCTGCCGCAATTTGGTCCCGCGCATAGTTTCACCGCCACGCCCGCGACGATCCAAAAGGGTCAGAGCGCGCAGCTGGATTGGCAGACACCGAATGGAAGCACCGTGACGCTCAACGGCGTCGCGGTGGCATCGACCGGCTCACAGATCGTCACGCCGACGGCAACCACGCAATATATTCTGCACGTGATTTACCCGGACAGCACGACCGACGACCTCACCGCGAGCGTCACCGTCCAATCCAGCGCGCTGCCGCTCATCACGCAAGCGACCTTATCGCCCACCGCGCTCCGCGTCGGAGATGTGCTCAACGTGAGCATCACGGTGCAAAACAACGGCAGCCAAACGCTGGCGACGCAGGGACCGATTCCGGGTTTTGCGTACGATGAAGGCGACACGTTCTATACGCGCGGTTTTCCAGAACAGAATGGCGCGTTCCGCGTCGGCGTGGAGTTTGAGGGGCATCCCGGCGTCGATCACCCGTACCGCTGGGGGCTGGGCGCGCCGCTCGCGCCGGGGCAGAGCGCGACGATCACCGGCTCGATTCGCCTGAAAACGCCGCGCGCGGTCAAGTACTGGGCGGGCTTGGTCAATGAGCAGGTCGCTTGGTTGCAGGACAATGCGGGAACGCAGACGATCACGGTCACGCCGGTGACGAGCACGCCGCACATCGTGCAGGTCGCGTTCACGCCCGCCACGCTAACGGCGGGTCAATTGTTGAACGTGAGCATCACGGTTGAGAATACTACGACTGACACGCTCGCGACGCAGGGACCGAATCCGGGCTTGGTCTACAACGAGAGCGAAACCTTTTACACGCGGGGTTTCCCGGATCAAAGCGGCGCGTTCCGCGTCGGCATCGATTTTGACGGGCGCGCGAGTGGGGTGATCGATCACCCGTACCGCTGGGGACTGGGCGCGCCGCTCGCGCCCGGCCAGCGCGCGACGGTGACCGGCGCGATCCGGCTGAAAACGCCGAGCACGATCAAGTATTGGGCGGGTCTGGTGCGCGAGCAAATCGTCTGGGCGCAGGACAACCAGGGTGGGCAAAGCGTGACCGTCAATGCCGCGCCGAACGCGGCGCAGATCGTCGATGCCGCGTTCACGCCGGCGATGGTCGCGGCGGGGCAGGTGCTCAACGTGAGCATCACGGTCTTCAATAACACGAACCAGACGCTCGCGACCGAGGGGCCGGATCCGGGTTTTGAATATGCCGAGGGCGATACGTTCTATACCCGGAACTTCCCGGATACGGTGGGCGCGTACCGCGTCGGCGTCGATTTCGACGGGCGCGCCGGCATTGACCATCCGTTTCGCTGGGGACTGGGTGCGCCGCTCGCGCCGGGGCAAATCGTCACCGTCACCGGCACGATCCGCCTCAAGACGCCGGGCGCGCTCAACTATTGGACGGGGCTGGTGCGCGAGCAGAGCGTCTGGCTGCAAGATCACATCGCGACGCAAAAGATCACAGTGACGCCGTAGCATAACTTGAGAAATCAAAACGCGGACGAGAGGAATCTCGTCCGCGTTTTCTTGGCGCGCCAAGCGTTACTGCATTCCAACGCTCCCTGATCCCGCAGCATAACCGGTCATCTCGACATAGCCGCTGCCGGTCACCGCCGCGCCGTTCGAGTTGCCGGCGATTTCGACCGCGCCTTCCCAGTAGACAATCGAGACGCGCATCTCCTGATCCGCGACGTACGGCTTGAGCCTCAGCTGGATATTCGCCGATGGAATCGCCACGCTCCAGCGCGCGGGGTACTTGCCGCCGGATTGCGGACTCGTCCACGTATCGAGAACCTGGATGTTCACTTGCGCGCGCGGCAGCGCGCGCGCGCTGCCGTCCGGCTCCACCAGCGTCCCGCCGGACAACGGCTCGATGCTGCCGTCCTTCTGGCGAATCTGGAAAAACATCACCTCGCGCTGGTCGCTCAGTTGAATCGAGAACCAGTCCCAGCCGACCGCGTTCGCGCCCAGCACCGTCGTGCTGAACTCGTGATCCATCCACGACAAACCTTTCACCGCGACCGTTTCCCCGTTCACCGTAATCGTTCCCTCGGTCGCGAGGCGCGTGAACGAGTAATAGTACGACGCGTTCCCGGCGCCAGAAGATTTTTGTGATAACCCGTGGTCGCCGTGCAGCACTAGCGGCTTGACCGCGTTCAGCGTCAGCGCGAGCGCGTGCCCCGCATCGTCCGCGCGCAGTTGCACGCGGCTGCCGTCCGCGTTCAACGACGACGCGTCCCAATTCTCCAGCCACACGTGGTACGGATCGCCGCTTGCGCCAGCAAGCCCTGCCGCGCCGCGGCTGAAGCGTTCCGTCGCCCAGTGAGCGTTGTTCTTCACATCGGTGATCGCAAAATGGGCAAAGTAGATTTGATTCGTCGCCCAGTCTGAGTTGCGCGTTGTCACCGTGGGCGTGATCGCGCGGCGGAAGAAAGTGAGTTGATAACCAAAGTGCCGCCCATCCGCCGCGTCGAGGTTGCCGGTATAGTACCACCATTCCGTCTGGAAATCCGGATGCGGACCATGATCCAGCGGGAACGCGAACGCGCGGACGCGCTCGGCGCGCGCGTAGCCGGCGGCGCTGTCCGTTGAGCGCATTCCGACGATGTCCGCGCCGACCGCCGGCGGCTGCGCGGACTGTCCCAGCGCGATCGCCACAAACCCAAACGCGGCGAGCGCAAGCAGAACCAAGACCAGACGTTTCATTCTCTCACTCGCGAATTGGAATTACAGAAGCGCACGGTACCACAAGCCCGGCGTTTCGTCAAACGCCCAGTTCAATTTGACTAAATCCTGCTTTGCCGTTACAATGGCGCAGCAATTTTCAAAGAAAGGTTTTGATCGATATGGCTGAAGAATTTCTTTTGACCGCTGAACCACGAACCGTCCTCGGCAAGCAGGTGGGCGCGTTCCGCCGCGCCGGTTCCATTCCCGCGATTCTTTATGGCAGTCACGTCGCGACGCCGCTGCCGTTGAAACTGGATGAGAAGACGCTCAAGCTGGTGATTGCCAAAGCCGGACACAACCGGTTGATCAAGCTGACCGTCGATAGCGGCGCGGCGCGGCTGGTGCTCACGCGCGAAGTGCAGCGCAACCCCATCTCGGGGCGCATCGTCCACGTCGATTTTCAAGAAGTGTTGATGACCGAGAAGATCACGACTCCCGTGCCGCTGGTCTTGGTCGGCATCTCACCGGCGGTGACGCGCGGCGAAGGGCTGCTGATCCACGGCATCAACACGGTTGAGATTCGCGTGCTGCCGACGGATTTGATTCCGGAAATCCAGGTGGACGTCTCGGGACTGGAATCGTTGAACCAGAGTATTTTCGTCAAAGACCTCAAGGTGAGCGACAAGATCGAAATTCTGACACCGGGCGACGAAATGGTCGCGAAGGTCGTGCCGGTGAAGGAAGAAGTCATCGCCGTCGAGGCGCCCGTCGCAACCGCCGAAGTCGAAGTAATCAAGAAGGGCAAGATCGAGGAAGAAGGCGCTGAAGGCGAAGCGCCGGCGGCGGGCGGCGAAGCGAAAGAAGTCAAGAAGGAAGAGAAGAAATAATTCGGAACTGGAAAAGTGGGGCGTGCTCAACGCCCCACTTTTTGTGTTTCTGCGGAATGTGGTATAATGCTCACGTGCCATCATTCTGCCTGGTTCTCCCGATTAGGAGTTCTCTCTCTTGTTTAGTCCGCTGAACTGGCTGTTCGGTCTATTCTCCCGCGACATCGGCATCGACCTTGGAACTGCCAACACGCTGGTCCTGGTGCGCGGCGTTGGAATCGTCATCAACGAGCCGTCGGTCGTCGCCATTGAAAAGCGCACCAAACGCGTTCTCGCCATTGGCTCGGAAGCCAAACAGATGGTCGGGCGCACGCCGGCGGATATCGTCGCGGTGCGTCCGCTGCGCGACGGCGTCATCTCCGACTTTGATGTGACGGAGAAGATGCTGGAATATTTTATCACCAAAGTGCACGATCAAGCGTTGCTGCCGGTGCCGCATCGCCCGCGCATCGTTATCGGCATTCCCAGCGGCGTGACCGAAGTGGAAAAGCGCGCGGTGCACGATGCGGCGATGAACGCCGGCGCGCGCGAAGTCTTTCTGGTCGAAGAGCCGATGGCGGCGGCGATTGGCGCGGATCTACCCATCACGGAATCGCTTGGCAGCATGATTGTGGATATTGGCGGCGGCACGACGGAGATGGCGGTCTTCGCGCTCGGCGGTATCGTGACCAGCCGCTCGATCCGCGTCGCCGGCGACGAGATGGACGAAGAGATCATCCGCTACGCACGCGAGAAATACAACGTACTCGTCGGCGAGCGGATGGCGGAAGAAATCAAGCTGGCGATCGGCTCGGCGTTTCCGCTGCCGGAAGAACGCACGGTGATGCTGCGCGGGCGCAACCTCATCACCGGCTTGCCGGAATCGATCGAAGTCTCCAGCGTTGAAATTCGCGAGGCGCTGGCAGGACCGCTCAACCAGATCATCGACGCGCTCAAGACGACGATCGACGAGACGCCGCCGGAACTGGTCGCCGATCTGATGCAGTACGGCATCGCGATTGCGGGCGGCGGCGCGCTGCTGGGCGGCATCGCTGAACGATTGTCGCAGGAAACCAAGATGCACGTCTACGTCGCGGAAGATCCGTTGACGTGCGTCGTGCGCGGTGCGGGTCACGTCCTCGAAGAATTGGATACGCTTCACAAAGTGGTCACGCCCACGCGCAGCGCCACGCGGCGGTAATGGAATCTATGATTTCTGATCTAGGATTCACAGCCGGCGCGGACTAGACGCATAAAGCATAGATCGTAAATTCAGATGTATTCCCCAAATCGAAATCGTTCCACCCTCGTCATCGTTTTGATCGTCCTCGCCCTCCTCGCGCTGATCCTCCACCAGCTCGGACAACTCCAGCCGCTCGAAGACGTCGCGTTGAGCGTACTGCAGCCGCTGTTCCGCGGCGCGCTGGGCGTGAGCCAGGGCGCGCAGAATCTCACCGGCGGCTTTGCCGATGTGAACGCGCTGCGCGATCAGCTCAAGCAGTTGCAAGACCAGGTCAACGAGCTGTCGATCAACCGCGTGCGCGCCCAGGAGCTGGAGAGCGAGAATGCCATTCTCCGGCAGCAACTGGCTTACAAGCAATCCAATCCGGACTTCGACCTGGTCGGCGCGGCGGTGCTGGTACGCAACCCGGATCAAGCGCGCGTCATCGGGCAAGACCCCACCAATCTGGCGCGCTACATCATTGTGGATCAAGGCAGCGACGCCGGCGTCAAGCTCGGCATGCCGGTGGCAACGCCGCAGGGCTTGGTCGGGCGCATCATCGCGGTCGGCGCGAATTGGGCGAAGGCGCTGCTGATCACCGATCCGTCCAGTTCCGTGAACGCCGTCGTGCAGTCGACCCGCGCCACCGGCTTGGTGCAGGGTGTGCCGGGCAATTACGTCACCAACGACCTCATCATCAAGTACGTGCCGCAAGGCGATGCGATCAAAGTTGGCGATCTGATCTTGACTTCGGGACTCGGCGGCGGTTTCCCCAAGCGGATCGTGATCGGCCAAGTGACCGAGGTGCGGAAATTCGACATCGAGCAATTCCAGGAAGCCACGATCCACCCAACGGTGGATTTCACGCGGCTCGAATTCGTGTTGATCCTGAAAAAGTTTACGCCGTCCGATATCACGCAAGAACCTACGCCCACTCCTACGCGCGCGCCTACGCCCACGCCGACGCGAACGCCAACACCGCCGCCGACGCCAGCGCAATGAGCCCATTGCCCAATGATCCCATGAGCCAGATTCTCTGCATTGGCGCATTGGCGCGTTGGCACATTGGTTCATTGGGCAATTGACCTATGACTCTCTGGTTCCTCATTCCCTTTCTGCTTGCAATCGCCATTGCGCAAGCGACGCTCGTCCCGCTGGTCGCTGTCGCGGGTTACAAAGTCGATCTCGCGCTGATCGTGGTTGTCGTGGAGGGCTTGGTCGGCGCGCCGGGCACTGCCGCGCAATCCGGTTTCATTCTCGGCGTATTCCTGGACCTGACGTCCGGCTTGCCCTTTGGCATCCACGCGCTGACGCTCACGCTCATCGGCTTGCTGATGGACCTGGGGCAGGCGATCTTCTTCCGCGGCAATGTGGTCGCACCGCCCATCGCCATGATCTCTGCCACGTTAGTCAACGACATCCTCCTCCTTGCGATCCTCACGCTCTTCAACTGGCCCGTCGATTGGACGAGCGATCTGCTGCGCGTCACGCTGCCCGCGGCGATTCTGAACACGGCGGCGATGCCGCTGGTCTACTTCCCTTTGCGGTGGCTCCACCGGCGTTCGCGTCCGCAGTTGGAAGTGTAGCGCGGGTAGGCGGATGAACCGGTAGACACAGTACATCACAGATTTGAGGAGAAGGCGTTCTCCAACGCCGTCTATG
>JBBIJS010000023.1:0-16800 GCA_037445855.1 Chloroflexota bacterium
CTTTCGATGCTGGGCTTGACGGTGATGATGATCGGTCACTTGTACTTTACGTTCGTCTACGACGCGCTCTCTGCGATGCTCACCGGTTTTGTGACCGAAGAGTACGCCAAGATGGAACACCCAAAGTGGCTGGAAGGATTACCGGAGAATGAATTTGTCGTCAAGAGAAAGTAGGACAAGTTTTCCAAACTTGTCCTACCCAATTCCAAAGGAGGAATTCGAATGAATGCTCGTAAACTTGCTCTGATTGCCCTGCTGCTCGTCGTGGCAATCACCGGCGCGTGCGCGCCAGCGCCAGTCGTCGCGCCCCCCGCCGCGCCAGTCGTCGCGCCAACCACCGCGCCGATGCCGACCGCGGCGCCCGCCGCCGCCTTCGATATCAAGTCGGCGTTGGACAAGTACATCACCAACTTGCCGGATGGTTTCGGCACGATCTCGCCCGCCGCGCTGAAGGATCAAATCGCGGCAGCCAAGCCGTTCTTGCTGGACGTGCGCGAAACCAGTGAAGTCACGACCAACGGCTACATCGACGGCTCGGTGAACATCCCGATCCGCACGCTGGCGAAGAATCTCGACAAACTGCCGGCGAAAGACCAGCCCATCGTCACGTACTGCGCGATCGGACACCGCGGCGCGCTGGCGATGGAAACGCTGCAACTGCTCGGCTACACTAACGTCAAGAGCATCGCCGGCGGCTTCAACGCGTGGAAAGCCGCGAACATGGCGGTTGTGACCGGCGCGCCCGCCGCGCCGACCGCCGGCAAAGCGCCCGACGTCAACAAGGACACGCTCGCCGCGCTCGACAAGTATCTGACCAACCTGCCGGATGGTTTTGGCACGATCGCGCCGGCGGCGTTGAAAGACCAGCTCGCCGCCGCCAAGCCATTCCTGCTCGACGTGCGCGAAACCAGCGAAGTTACCGCGAACGGTTACATCGAAGGTGGCGTGAACATTCCGATCCGCAACCTGTTCAAGGACCTGGCGAAATTGCCCACCGACAAGTCCGCGTCCATCGTCACGTACTGCGCGATCGGTCACCGGGGAGCGATGGCGCTGATGACGCTGCAACTGCTCGGCTACACCAACGTCAAGAGCATCGCCGGCGGCTTCAACGCGTGGAAAGCCGCAAACCTGCCGGTCGCCGGCGCGCCCGCGGCTGCCGCGTTCGATCTGAAAACCACACTCGACAAGTACTTTACCAACTTGCCGGATGGCTGGGGCACGATCGCGCCCGCCGCGCTGAAAGACCAAATGGCGGCAACGAAAGTGTTCGTCGTCGACATTCGCGAAGCCAGCGAGATCGCCAGCGCGGGTTACGTGGAAGGCGCGGTAAATATTCCAATTCGCACCTTCATGAAGAATCTGGACAAGCTGCCGGCAAAAGATCAACCGATCATCGTGATGTGCGGCAGCGGTCACCGCAGCGCGCTCGGCATGGAAGCGCTGCAACTGCTCGGCTACACTAACGTCAAGTCGCTCGCCGGCGGTTTCGGCGCGTGGAAGACGGCGAACCTGCCCGTCGCGACCGGCGCGCCGCCGGCTCCCGTTGCCGGCAAGGCGCCCGACACCGACAAGGATTTGCTCGCCGCGCTCGACAAGTACTTTACCGGCTTGCCCGACGGCTTTAGCACGATCGCGCCCGCCGCGTTGAACGATATGCTTGCCGCGTCCAAGCCGTTCCAGTTCGACGCGCGCGAAGCCACTGAGATCGCTTCCAACGGGTACATCGCGGGCTCGGTGAACATCCCGCTCCGCACGCTCATCAAAAATCTGGACAAGTTGCCAGCGGACAAAGCCGCGGCGGTGATCGCGGAATGTGGCAGCGGTCATCGCAGCGCAATGTCGATGATGGCGCTCAACCTGTTGGGCTACACTAACGTCAAGTCGCTCGCCGGCGGTTTCGGCGCGTGGAAGAACGCGAACCTACCGATCGCCAAGACATCCAACTAGGCGCACAGACCTTTCCTAAAAGACCTGACCGGTTGCGAGAACCGGTCAGGTCTTTGTTCAGTGGCAAAATATTTCCGGAAGATCGATGCGCCTGTTTGAATCGCCGTTACAGTTTGTACGCCTTCTTCGCCAGATCGTACGCCAGCGCGTGCGCCATCTCGGCAGCGTCCTCCAGATCGACTATGCCGCGCACGACCAGACCCGCGAGCCAGTTGACACTCGCGCGTCGCCACACATCGTGCCGCGCGGGAATCGATGCAAACGCACGCGTGTCGTCGTTGAAGCCCACGGTATTGTAAATGCCCATCGTTTCCATCACCTGATCAAAGTAATGCGCCATCCCGTTGAGACTGTCGAAGAACCACCACGGCGGTCCAAGTTTCACGGCGGGATAATGTCCGGCGAGCGGCGCAAGTTCGCGCCCCAACGTCGTCTCGTCGAGCGTGAAGAGAATGAGCGACAAACGCGGATCGCTGCCGTACTTGTTCAGTAGCGGGCGCAGATTGCGCGTGTATTCGGTTGCCGTTGGAATGTCCGCGCCTTTGTCCGCGCCGAATTGCGCGAAGAGCGCATCGTTGTGATTACGGAACGACCCAGGATGCAGTTGCATCACCAAGCCATCGTCTATGCTCATCCGCGCCAGTTCCATCAACATGTGCGCCGTGAAACGCGTCGCATCCATTGCCGTGCTCTTGCCGCGCAGCGCACGCTGAAAGATCGTGTTGGCGCTGCGTTCGGTGAGCGGCGCGGTGAACGGCGTGGTCGCGGCGTGATCGGTCGCCGTCGCGCCCAGCTGCTTGAAAAACGCGCGGCGATTCTCAAGCGCGCGGATGAAACTGCGGTAGTCGCGCACGTCGATGCCGCTAACTTGACTCAGCGCGTCGATGTTTTTGCGCCAGCCGACGGTATCGAGATTCACGACCGCATCGGGGCGCAGCGTGGGCAGGAGGCGTGCCTTCCATCCCGAGGCGCGAATCGCTTTGTGGTGATCGAGCGGATCGGTTGCGGCGTCGGTCGTGGTCAGCGCCTCAATGTTGAATTGCTCGAACAATCGGCGCGGGCGAAATTCGGGCGTCGCGAGTTTCTCGGCAATTTGATCGTAGATCGCTCGCGCGGTTTCGGTCGTCAGCTTTTGTTTGACGCCGAAGACGACGCGCAGTTCATACGCCAGCCACACGCCGGTCGGTGTGCCGCGAAAGAGATAAAAGTTGTCGGCGAAGAGCTGCCAGATTTTGCGGTGGTCGCGTTCGACCGCGCCGCCGTCCGCGCGCGGAACGCCGAGTCGTTCCAGCGAAATGCCTTGCGCGTACAACATTCGGAAGACATAGTGATCGGGAATGATGAACAAATCGGCGGGCGAGCCGAAGGAATAATTTGGATCGGAGAAGAGCCGCGGGTCGACGTGACCGTGCGGGCAGATGAGCGGCAGATTTTTCACACCGGCATACAACTGCATCGCGATTTCTTTTTGCCGCGGCTCGGAATTGAAATAACGATCGTCGGGTAGTGTGAGTTCCATTTTTTCCTCGTCCGTTGTTTGATGGACACAGTACATCACAGATTTGGGCGAGGAGCCAGCGCTCTCTAGCGCGGCGGTGCTAGAACCAAGCGATTTCCGTGACATAGACGGCGTTAGAGAACGCCTTCTCCTCAAATCTGTGATGTACTGAGTGACATTGACGGCGTTAGAGAACGCCTTCTCCTCAAATCCGTGATGTACTGAGACAAAGATGAAGGATGAATTTTTTCTCCTTCAGCCCTCATCTTTCATCCTTTAACTCGGTACAGCATTTCTCCCGCGTGCTGCACGACCAGAATCCCCTCCGCCGCTCGTCCTGCCCATTCTTGCGGATTGATGGCGCGATAATCGGCATAGCCCAGGTTGATGCGCTTGCAAACTTGTTCAGGGATGCTCGTCGCGAGTGTCACTTGGATGCGGGGTATTTCGATGCCGGTCTTCGCATCGAATGAACCGGCACCCTTGACGTGTGTGCTGTGCGCTTTGATCGTGCCTGGCACATCTTTGAAGCGATCGGTCTGCTTGGTAAAATATTCTAGCACGTGATAACCAACTTGTTCGATCAGCTTGCCGTGCGTCACCGAAATCTCTTTGAGGTTCGGCGCGTAAATGATAACCTCGCCGCCGTCGGCGATGGCTGGCTCGGTTTTGTACATCGCCTTGCCCGCCGTCCACAATTCGTCGTACATCGGCGCGGGCAGCGACAGCACGCGCTGGAACGGTTTGTCGACCCAGATGATGTTCAATTGCGCCGACAAGTCCGCCGCCGCGCTCCACGCTTCCTGATACGAGCCGATATACAGACCGTGAAACCCCTGACCCTGCAGCACCATCGAAATGCAGGTGATCGGCTGGGTCACGGATTCCGCGGCGCGATGAATCACGCGCCGCACTGCCGTCTCTTTCACGCCGATGGTTTTTCGGTTGGTCGTCAACGCGGCGAGCCAGTGCGTGAAATCGATGATCTCTGCGCCCGCGATCCCTGGGAAGAGATATTTCGCGCCGCCTGAAAACCCAACGACTTCGTGCGGGAACACGGGACCGCAGATGACGATGTGGTCATGGTCGTTGACGAGTTTGTTGAGCCGAACGGGCACATCTTGCGCGAGCAGTCCCCCCGTGAGTGTATCCAATTCGCTTTTAGAAATGACGCCGATAGTTTGCAGCGCATCGGGACGATCCCAGGCGTGGTTGAAGACGCGCACGGTCGGATATTTCGCCGCGCGTTCCATCATCGACACGCCGACGAGCTTGGCAATCGCTTCATCCGACATTGGCTGATGCGTGCCGAGCGCGATGAGAAAGTCCAATTGCTTGACGCGCTTGCCGATCTGTTCGTTGAGCAATCGGAACATCAGTGGAATCGGCGCGGTGCGCGTGCCATCGGGAATGATGACGAGCACGCGCGCGCCGTCGATGGGAGCCGAATCGAATCCCTGCGCGACGAGTTGCCGCGCGTCGGATTCGGTTAGAGTTGTTTGAGTCGAACCTTTGCCAATCATGATGATCTCCTGACCGATGACGGAAGACGAAGGACGGAATCAATCAGTGCCCGTCGTCCGTCGTTCGTCCTCAGTCGATTTCTATACTCCGCTGTACGCCGAGAATCCGCCGTCAATCGGCACGACGACGCCGGACACGAACGCCGAAGCCGGCGAGAGTAGCCACAACACCGCGCCCAGCAAATCATCGGGCGTGCCGAAGCGCGCCATCGGCGTGTGCGCGATGATCGACTTGCCACGCTCGGTGAGTTCGGTCGTTTTTTCGTCGGTGAGCAAGAAACGATTCTGGTCAGTCAGAAAAAAACCGGGCGCAATCGCGTTGACGCGGATGCGCGGCGAGTATTCTTGCGCCATGTGGACCGCGAGCCACTGCGTAAAGTTGCTCACGCCGGCTTTGGCAGCCGAGTACGCCGGGATGCGCGTGAGCGGACGGAATGCGTTCATCGAAGAGACGTTCAAAATGACGCCGTCGTGTTGGTCTGCCATCAGTTTTCCGAAAACCTGCGCTGGCAGAATCGTGCCGACGATGTTTAGATCGAAGACGAACCGCAGCGCATCAATGGGCAAATCGAAAAACGAAAGGTCTTGACTTGTGGTGGCTTGCGGCTTGTTGCCGCCCGCCGCGTTGATCAGACAATCGACTTTGCCAAATTCTGTGAGAACGGTGGCCGCCGTTTGCTTTAACACGTCGATGTTAAGCACGTCGGTGTAGATGACGCTCGCGCGTCCAACGCTCGTCGGGATTCGATCAATAAACCGTTTGGCGAGCGCTGGATCGCGGTCGAGGATCGCGACGTTGGCGTTACAGCCGACGAGCGCGCACGCCATTTCGCCGCCAAGAATTCCCGCGCCGCCGGTAATGACGACCGTCTTGCCGGTGAAATCGTACAGCTGGGTGAGGTCTTTCAAGTTCATGTTGTCTCCGGTATTGATGTGATAATAATTCAAGGATGAAGGCGGAAGGATGAAGGATGAAAAAGAACCGCACTTTCTGTTTTCATCCTTCATCCCTCATCCTTCTGCCTTTACTTTGTGAACGGCTTCAAATGCCTTATGAAATGCGTTTCCAAATTCTTCGCATATGCTTCCGGATGCGCGTGCAACAGTGTCATGAATTCGTCGTAGAATAGAAACTTGCCGTCGGATTTTTTCGTCGTCAGCACCGAGCCGAACGTCACGTGCAAGATTTCGCGCGCATCGAATTGGTTGAGCAGCGTGGGCAAGTCCGCGTCTTTCACGTCGCCAGGTCTCGGCGCGCGGGCGAGTTCTGCCGAAACGTGATAGGTGGCGCGGTCGGTTTCGTAGCGGTCGCGCGCAAAAATGTAGATGGCGCGGAAGAAAGCGGGATCGAACGCGGCGATGGTGCGGAGCGCTTCGAGGTAACTTGTGCCTGCCGTTTTGAGGTGAACCAGCCCGCGCGTCTGCTGCATCGTGATCGAATAAACGCTAAACTTGTCTGACCCCGAATGGATGCTCAATTTATACGGACCAAACTTGCGCGCGATCTCGGCGTGGACGGCGAAATCTTTCTCGAAAGCGTCGAGGTCGCCGAGGTAATCAACACCTTTTTCAAATCGTCCGATGTAACGCGGCGCGAGACTGATCCATTTGACGCCCAGCCGTTGGAGTTCGCTGACGATGATGCTGTGCTCGGCGTGTGTCGTCGGCGTCTCGGTTTCGTCGACCGACACTTCGAGTTCGAACGGCGCGTTCTGCGCGGCAAGATGGCGATACATCATCGTCACATGCGCGATGGCTTTGCCATACTTGGCGGCGGCGCGCCACACCGACGCTTCATCGAGCGTGATCGAGCGGCTCTCCAGTTGGATTCGCCGACCGACGTATCGCATTTGCAAATCTGCGGCGGTGCTCTCCAATTCTTTCCACGGGAGCGCGGCGACCTTTTGCTGGATGACCGAAGGCGACGCCGTGTCCGCTGCGCTGTCGACGTACGCGCCGGGATCGATGGTGTAAAACGAGAAACCCGCCGCGAGACAGGCGTCGATGTCATCAGGAACTTTTAGGTGATCTGCATCCGCGCCGACCAGAGAATGCCAGCCCGCTTCAAATGCGCCGAAGGTCGCGTCGGTCATCACGTCGTCGGGCGAGCGACCGGTGCGCTGCATTTCGCGGATCGATTGTTGCGCGAAGAGCGGGACGATATTTCCACCAACGGCTTGAAAGGCGTGGACGTGACCAGGTGTCGCCAGCCCCAGTCGATCACCCGTCCCCGCGGAGGTCGCCAGCCCAATCAGTTTTGGCGCGAGCCAGCCGAGCGTGGCGCGCAGAGCGCGGGCGTTGGCGTGATTGGTCGAGCAGAGTTTTACGGCATACCCAGATTGATAGGCGACCGGCTCACCGTGAAACCGATCGAGGAGAGGATGGTCAGTTCGCGCGAGGACGGCGAGTTGTTTGTCTTTGCCTTGCAGCCAAAACGCGGCGTCAGATGCCGCGACAAAGGAGTCGGGATAAATCGTCGAAAAATACTTTTGCAGTTCTGCGAGAGTAAATGGAAACGTCATTGTTGCCTCCGATAGTTTGCCACAGGGTTCAGCCGATTGCCACCGGCGTATTTGTTTTTGCCGACCGATAGATCGCTTCGATGACTTGAATGCTCTTGCGTCCCTCGGCGCCATCGACGAGTGGAGGACGCCGCTCGCGAATTGCGCCGACGAAATCTTGGTACTGCGCGGTGTGGCCGGCGGCGTTTATATCCATCGGTCGCGCGGCGCCGCTGTCCACCGGCGCTTCTTCGACGTGGTCTTCGCGCGGATCGGTGAGGTGCCATTCGAGTTTGCCTTGTCCTTTATGATAGACCGCGCTGCCGCGCGCGCCGTGAAATTCGAGGCGTTCAGGATACCCAGGATACGCGGCGGTCGTCGCTTGAATCACTCCCAGGCGATTGTCGGCGTACTCCAAAATCGCCGCTGCGCCATCCTCGACTTCAATCGAGTGGTTGAGCGTTCGCATCTGCGCGGTGACGCGCGTGGGCATACTTGGCGCGCTAAGATAAAGCATCAAGTCGATGACGTGAATCGCCTGGTTGATGATTACGCCGCCGCCTTCGTGCGCCCAGGTTCCGCGCCAGGGACCGCTGCAATAGTATTCGTTGGTGCGATACCAGATCGCGTTGGCGCTGAGCCAGAGCAATCGTCCCAATGCGCCCTGCTCTATCAGCGTTTTCAGTTTGCGCGACAACGGTTCGAATCGCATTTGGAAGATGACGCCCAGCGTTACGCCCGCGCGTGCGCCCGCGGCGATCATCGCATCACATTCCGCCGCGCTGATCGCCATTGGTTTTTCGATGAGGACATGTTTGTGCGCGGCGGCGGCATCGATCGTCATCGGCGCGTGGAGATCGTGCGGCGTGCAAATCGCAACGGCATCGACATCGTCGCGCGCGAGGAGATCGCGGTAATCGGTGTGCCACGTTCCGCCGTGCGCCGCGACAAAGGCGCGACCGTGTTCGGGATTGCGCGTGGCAACGGCGACCAGTTTCGTGTCGGCGGTGTGCTTGATCGCCGCCGCGTGTACTGCCGCAATGTTTCCGATGCCGATGATGCCAAAGCGTAGTGATGTCATAGTTGCCCTCAAATTGACATTGTTTCCGAAACACAGTATACTATATTGCGAAAAGAATCACAAGTTTTCAATTTCTTTCAGAAAGAGCATCAACGTGGATGCCAAAACCCCCCGCCCAAGTTTGCTCCAGGTCGCCCAACATGCTGGCGTTTCGCCCGCGACCGTATCGCGTGTTCTGAACAACACGGCAGCGGTCCGCGACAGCGTGCGAGCGCGCGTCCTCTCTTCGATGAAAACGCTGGGCTATGAGCCACCGCCGGGTCGACCGATCTCTTCTGCGCTCGAAAATGCCGTTGCGCTTTTCATCCCCGATATTCTCAATCCCTTCTTTGTGGAAATTGTGCGCGGCGTTCAAGACGAAGCGACCGCCGGTGGATTTATGCCCGTCCTCCTCGATTCAGGCGAAGACCCGCAGCGCGAACAGCGACTCTTGCGAATGTTCGGAGGGCAGTCGTTCTCTGGCATCATCGTCTGCGGTTCGCGCCTGGCTGCCGACGAATTGGTAGCGATCCACACTCGGCACAACACGCCGATGGTCGTCATCAATCGCACGGTACGTCACCCCAACATCGCTTGCATCGTCGTTGACGTTGAGAACGCGACGTATCGCGCGACGCGGCATCTGCTCGACCTCACTCATAGCCGCATCGCTTTTCTTTCCGGACCGATCAAATCAGAACAATCGCAAGCGCGTCGGCGCGGCGTCGAAAAAGCGCTTGCGGAAGCCAACCTCACTTTGCGCGCCGAATTGTGCCCTGCCAGTTTTCCCAACATCGATGGCGGCTTCCAAGCGATGAGCGCGCTGTTGGCGCTGCCGCCGGCGGATCGACCGACCGCGGTCATCGCGTACAACGATATTATGGCGCTGGGCGTCCTGCACGCGATTCGCAGTCATCGTCTACGCGTGCCCGAAGATATTTCGGTGATCGGCTTTGACGATATTGCGATGGCAGCGCACGCCAACCCGCCCTTGACCACCGTTGCCCAGCCCAAATATCGAATGGGGCGCTTGGCGATGCAAACTCTGCGACGAATGGTGCAGGGCTATCCACCGCCGGAGGAAGGATTCACGCTGATGGAAAGTTCGCTCATCGTCCGCGAATCTACGGCGCACGCACTCAACAACAATGGAGTAACCCATTGACACCCTGGGAACGCTTTGTCGCCGTCGCGCGCGGAAACCAAACGGACACGATTCCCGCCGCGTTCATTGTCGATAGCCCGTGGCTGCCCGGTTACGCCGGCATCGACACGCTCGATTATTTTTTGCGCGACGACGAATGGCAGCGCATCAATCTCGACTTGCTCGAACGATTCCCCGAGGTCGCGTGGATTCCCGGCTTTTGGATCGAGTACGGCATGGCGGCAGAGCCGTCCGCGTTTGGCGCGCGCGTTGTTTGGCACCACGACCGTCCGCCGTCGATTGAAGCGGTGCGCGGTGGACTCGAGGCCTTAGCCGATATCGAGCCGCCGGACCCCCAAGCGCACGGCTTGATGCCGCTGGTTTTACAGGGCTACGTCAATGCCGAAAAAAAGCTATTGCCGCGCGGCATCAACATCAAAATGGTTTGCGCGCGCGGACCGTTTGCCGTCGCCGGTTGGGTTCTCGGCATTACCGAATTTATGACGGCATTGGTCGAAGACCCTGAAACAGCGCATCGCTTTCTCGACACGGTGACGACGACGATCATCGCATTCTTGCGCGCGCAACTGGATGTACTGCGCGCGCCGGAAGGCGTCATGGTGCTGGACGACATCGTCGGCATGGTCTCGCCCAAGATGTTTGAAGAGTTCGTGCGCCCGTACTTTTCAAGAATCTTTCAAGAGTTCAAGGGGCTCGTCAAGGTCTATCACAACGACACACCCTGCGCGCATCTGCTCGCGCCCTTGTCTACGCTCGGCTTTGACGTTTTCAATTTCAGCCACCTACACGACATTGCGCTCGTGCGCTCTAAGATGCCGAACGTCGCGCTGATGGGAAATGTGCCGCCGCTTAGTTTAATGGTGCGCGGTACGCCACAGCAAGTGGAAGCATGGGCACGCGAGTGCGTGCAGAAGACCGGTGGGCGTGGACTGATTCTGTCGGCGGGCGGCGGCGTCAGTCCCGAAACGCCGGCATGGGCAATCGATGCGGTGGTACAGGCGACCACGGACGAATGACGGGCGACGGAAAATTTCTAGTCCTTCGTCTTCCGTCGACACCAATGATCGAGGATTGACAATGACGCAATCGAAGTACGTTTTCAGTACGCAAAATCCGATGCGCTATCGTTTTCCAACACACGTCAACGACCTAGTGATGGATCGCGCCGAAGCGGCGACGTCCGAAGTGTTCGTCGTCGTCCTCGAACCGGGCGAAGCGCCGCCGCTGCACGTGCACCATGACACGGAGCAAATCTTTTACGTGCTAGATGGCAACGGCTTGCTGCAAATCGGCGAGAGCGCGGAGCGTCATGCCGTCAAGCCCGGCGATGTGGTGCGTATTCCACCAAGCACGTATCATCGGATTTTCTGCGACGGCGGCAAACCCTTGCGGTATCTGAGCGTGGATTGCTTCGTCGGCGGCAAACCGAATGAGGAGCCGACGTGGGAGAGCCACGTGCGCGCAATTTGCAGGTTGAATGGCTGGGATTTCGAGAAAGTGAAAAAGTAATCAGTAATCCGTATTCAGATCCACTGGTTACTGAATACGGAACATCGACTCAAAATGTCAATTGATTTCCAAGCGTTGCTCGCCCAGTACCGCTCCGAACTGCTCGACCGCACGATTCCATTCTGGCTCAAGTATGGCATGGATCGGGAGCGCGGCGGCATCTGCACGTGCATCTCCGATGAGGGTAAAATTCTGAGTGGCGACAAGTACGTCTGGTCGCAACTGCGGGCGATTTGGACCTTCGCGGCTTTGCACAATCGTATCGAACGTAAGCAAGAATACCTCGACGTCGCCGCGCACATTTTCAATTTCATCAAGCGCTACGGCCGCAACGAAAAAGGCGAGTGGTATTTCTGCCTTGACCAAAATGGCACGCCCTTGTTTGACGGCGCGACGAGCATCTACTGCGATGGCTTTGCGATTTATGGTTTCACCGAGTATGCTAGAGCCACCGGCGATCCAGACGCAATCGGCCTCGCGAGCGCGACGTATGCGAGCGTCCAGCAACGACTCACGCACCCCGGTTCATATCAGACGCATCCGTTGCCGATTCCCGCTGGAACCAAAGCGCACGGCATCTCCATGCACTTTGCATCGGCGTTCGGCGAACTGGGCGAGTACCTAAATGACCGCGCCGTCGTCGCCGCAAGTCTTGCGCACGCGCATCAAGTGATGGATGTGTTCCTGCGTCCCGACGACAAACGCTTGTACGAATTCGTGGCGCTCGACAACGCGCTGATGGATCTACCGCCGGGTCGCGTCGTGAATCCTGGTCACGCGATTGAATCGATGTGGTTTATGATTCACATCTTCCAGCGCGCGAACGATCAGACGCGGATTCATCAGGCGCTTCAAGCCATCCGTTGGCATCTCGAACTGGGCTGGGATGACCTGTATGGTGGAATCTTTCTCGCGCGCGATGCAGACGGATCGTTCTGGGCAGATAAGTGGGATACGAAAATCTGGTGGCCCCACACCGAGGCGCTCTACGCGCTTTTGCTCGCCTACTCGCTTTCGAAAGAAGATTGGTGCCTGGATTGGTTCCAGCGCGTGCACGCTTACGCGTTCAGCCATTTTCCTGTGCCGCAATACGGCGAGTGGATTCAGAACCTCGATCGGCAAGGGAACAAACTCAACTCAACCATCGCATTGCCGGTGAAGGACCCCTTCCATCTATCGCGCGCGTTGATCAACAGCATCGGAGTCTTGCAGCGATTGGGAAGCGACTAGAGATTGCCTTATCCCGAAAGGAGGTGCGCCGGAACAAATTTGATTCTACCGACTGTAACACCGTCAGTTTACTCAACCTCAAAGGAGAGAAGAACAAAATGAACAAGAAATTGATTTTGGCGTTGCGATTGCTTGGTCTCATCGCATTGCTGACAGTAGCCGTGGCGGCGTGCGCGCCCGCGCCCACGCCTGCACCGACGGCTGCCCCGCCGACCGCCGCGCCCGCGACAGCGCCGACTACCGCGCCCGCTGCCAAGTACAAAGAAGCGCCGATGCTGGCTGACCAAGTCAAAGCCGGCAAGTTGCCGCCGGTCGATCAGCGCCTGCCCGCGAATCCCGCCGTTGTCGATGCTGCGGAAATCGGACAGTACGGCGGCATTTGGCACCGCGGCTTTACCGGACCCTCAGATTTCAACGGCATCGCCCGCATCATCGACGATGCGCTCGTGATCTTTTCGCCGGACGGTGGTTCGGTCATCATGAAGTATGCGGAGAGCGTCACGTCCTCGCCCGATTTCAAGACGTGGACGGTGAAACTCCGCAAAGGCAGCAAGTGGTCGAATGGCGATCCGTTTACGACTGACGACATCATGTTCTGGTATAAGGATGTTCTCCAGAACAAAGACTTGACGCCATCGGCGCCGGCGTGGATGCAGAACAAGGACAAGTCGCTGGTCGACGTTAAACAAGTTGACGATGTGACGGCTCAGTGGACCTATGCAGACGCGCACACCACGTTCCCGCTCGAACTCGCCAACGCGGACTATGGCGACAAGAATGTTCCGTGCTTCCTCCCCAGCAAGTTCCTGAAACAATTCCTGCCTGCCTACGCCGACAAGGCAACGCTCGACAAGATGGTGGCGGATGCCAAGCTCAAGACTTGGACCGAGTTGTTCCTCCTCAAGATCAGCCCCTATGATACGCCCGAGCGCCCCGGCATGGCAGCGTGGGTCGCCGCAGCCGGCAGCCGCATCAGCGATCCCATCTTCAAGTTGGTGCGCAACCCGTACTATGTCGGCGTGGACAAGTCCGGCAACCAACTGCCGTACTTGGACGAAGTGGACGTCAAGTTCTTCTCCGACGTGAACTCGCTAAACCTGGCGGCGATCGCGGGCGAGTTGGACGAGCAAGAGCGCAATGTCCTCCTCACGAACTTCCCGGTGCTCAAAGAGACGTCGCTGAAGAATGGCAAATACAACGTTTACCTTTGGTCCAGTCCGGGGGGTGGTGACGCCGACATCACCTTGAACCAAACCTACACCAAAGACCCGGACCTGGGCAAGTTGATGGCGAACAAGGATTTCCGCATCGCGCTGTCGTATGCCATCAATCGCAAGCAGATTCAGGATTCCGCGTTCCTCGGCACCGGCGCCATCATGCAGCCGGTCGCCAAGAAAGGTCATCCGTACTATCCCGGCGATGACTATATCGCGAAATACACCGAACTTAATCAGACGCTCGCCAATCAAATGCTCGATAAACTCGGCATCGACAAAAAGGGTGCGGATGGCTTTCGCCTGTACCCCAGCGGCAAGCAGGTCACGTTGGAAATTTCGTCTGCCAACGTCCTCGCTTCCAATCCCGACATTGCCCAGTTGATCGCGAAGGACTGGCAAAAAGTCGGCATCAATGCGACCGTTCAGATTCGCGAGCGCGCACTGCATTTCTCGATGCGCGAATCGAATGACCTGCAATCCGAAATCTGGAACCAGGATACGGCGGGCTTTCCGTTCACCGGCTCGACCAAGTACGACGTTCGCAGCGGGATCTATGGCAACATCACCTACGGTCCGCTGTGGTACAACTGGGTCAAGACGGGCGGCAAGGAAGGCGTCGAACCGCCGGACTACATGAAGCAGATCATGCAGTTGATCGATCATGCCAAGACAGTGGGTCCCGCCGACCAAGCCAAGGACGCCCAGCAGATTTTCAAGCTCTGGGTTGATAACATGGTCGAAATCGGTACCGTTGGCTTGACCGCGGTCGATCAAGGCGTGGTGGTCGTCAATGCAAAACTGCACAATGTTCCGCAGAACCTGACCAAGGACTGGCCCCTGCGCACGCCGGGCAACGGCCGTCCAGAGACGTGGTTCTACGTGCCGTAAGGTCGCGTGAGGTAAATACGTAAACAAGAAAACAAGTAGGCAGGTGCGTGCTGACCTGTCTACTTGTTTACCTGTCTACTCGGAGACTGGCTTATGCTTCGATTTATCATCCAGCGTCTGCTCCTTCTGCCCGTCCTGCTCGTGCTGTTTTCCATCATCGTTTTCTGGCTGGTGCAAGCCCCGCCCGGCGATTATCTGACCAGTTATATTTCCAATCTGGCTTCCAGCGGCTCCTCGATTAGTGATGAGCAAGCGGCGGCGCTCAAACATCAATTCGGGCTTGACCAACCGGGATACGTCCGCTATTTGTATTGGATGGAAGGGCTGCTGCATGGCGATTTTGGATATTCACTCGAGTATCAGCGACCGAACGCCGATTTGATCGGCGAACGGTTGGTGCTGACGATTCTGCTCGCGCTGTTTGCTTTTGTCATCACCTGGGTCGTGGCGATCCCGGCAGGGATTTATTCCGCCACACATCAAAACTCGCTCTTCGATTACATCTTTGCATTGCTCAACTATATCGGCGTCGCGACGCCGAACTTTATGCTCGCGCTGATCTTGATGTGGATTGCCTTTGCTTATCTGGGCATCAACATCACCGGTTTGTTCTCGCCGCAATTCGAACAAGCGCCGTGGAGTTTGGATCGCTTGATCGATCTGCTCAAGCATATCTGGGTTCCCGGGATTGTGTTGGGAGTTGCCGGCACCGCGCGCCTGATGCGCGTGATGCGGGCGAACTTGTTGGACGAACTGAACAAGCCGTACGTCGTTACCGCACGCGCCAAGGGTATGTCGGAATGGGCGCTGGTGATCAAATACCCGGTGCGGCTCGCCATCAATCCACTCGTCAGCACGATCGGCTGGTACTTGCCGCAGCTATTCTCCGGCAGTTTGATCGTCGCCACCGTGATGAATCTGCAAAATATCGGACCGCTCCTTTTGCGGGGACTGATCCAGCGCGATGCTTACCTTGCCAGCAGTATCCTGTTGATCTACTGCTTCCTCACGGTGATTGGCACCCTGATTTCGGACGTTTTGCTTGCGTTGGTCGACCCACGCATCCGCATGGAAGGCGTTTAGCATATGGCGGAAAATCTTCAGATTGATGAAACGCTTGCATCGCAATTGGTCTCGAAAGCCGAAGACCGTGTCTCGGTCGCGTCGAACTGGCAACTGGTGTGGTGGCGCTTCCGCAAGAACAAACTCGCGGTCTTTAGCGCGCTGGTGTTGATTTTGTTCTACGTGATTGTATTGGTGCCTGATTTTTTCGCCACCCAAGACCCCGAAGATACGGAGGCGGCGCTCGCGTTTATTCCGATGCAGGGGCTGTCTTTCTTCGACAGCTCCGGTTTCAATGTGACCGTGCCCGCTCTCATCGGCAAGCGCAATGCCGTGACCTTGCGCATGGAATGGAACGTTGATGAGTCGAAAAGAATTCCCATCCGATTTTTCGGCGCGGGCTACCAGTACAAAGTGTTGGGACTTGTCGATACCAACATTCACTTGATCGGGCCGACCGACCCGCAATCAACGGGCAAACTTTATCTCTTCGGCACCGACCGCTTGGGGCGCGATCAGTGGTCGCGCATGATGTTCGGCACGCGCACTTCGATGACGGTGGGTCTCGTGGCAGTGGCGCTGAGTGTGATCTTTGGCGTTTTGCTCGGCGGCATTTCCGGATATTTCGGCGGCTGGATCGATTTGGTGATTCAGCGCGTGATCGAAATCCTCCAATCGCTCCCGACCATCCCGATTTGGCTCGCGATGACCGCCGCGCTGCCGCAGGACTGGCGTCCCGACCAAGTCTTTTTTGCGATTACGGTCATTCTCTCGCTCATCAGTTGGACGACGTTGGGACGAGAGGTGCGTGGACGCTTCCTGTCTCTGCGTGAAGAAGATTTCGTCCTCGCCGCCGATCTCGCCGGGTGCAGTCGGCTGCGCATCATCACGCGCCACATGGTCCCCGCGTTTATGAGCCACATCATCGCGACTAGCACGCTTGCGATTCCGGCGATGATCATCAGCGAGACCTCGCTGAGTTATTTGGGGATGGGCATCCGCCCGCCCGCGATTAGTTGGGGCGTGCTGCTGCAAGAGGCACAGACCATCCAAACCGTCGCGCAAGCGCCGTGGCTGTTGCTCCCAGGTCTGCTCGTGATCATCGCGGTGCTGGCATTCAATCTCGTCGGCGACGGCTTGCGCGATGCGGCGGATCCATACGGGCATTAAAGGATAAAGGTGAGGGATGAAGGATGA